>JBBSKY010000035.1:0-29071 GCA_038255915.1 Acidimicrobiales bacterium
ACCCTCATCATCGAGCCGGCCTGACCCACCTCGGCGCCGCCGGGTCGGGCCGTCACCGAGGACGCGGGAGACGCCAGGCAGGTCGGTTGGTACTGTCCCGTCGTGCCCCGTGCCGCCTCGTCCGTATCCGTAAGGTCACGCGGAGGTCACGCCCGGGTCACGGGATCGGCGGCGGCACCGCTACCGGGAAGGCTGCAGGCCTGTGACCTGGGGGTTGCTAGGTTCAACGTCGTTTCGCGGGTGTAGTTCAGAGGCAGAACATCAGCTTCCCAAGCTGAGAACGCGGGTTCGATTCCCGTCACCCGCTCCCGCTAAAAGCCCAGGTCAGACCAGGATGCCCCCTGGCGGGGGCTCTGTGGGGCATGAGAATCTGGGGGCGGCCGCTCGCCGAGCCCGGGTACTCAGTGGTGCTGTGAGCCCGTAGGTCAGACTGGTGCCGGGACCTGGTGGCACCGTGGATTGCTCCTTGGAGGACGTGTCTCAGATTCTTGAACGCATAGGTCCCTTGAGTGGCCGCCCTGTCCCTTCAGGTGGAGGTGGTGCGATGGAAGTGATCGTCGAGCGCTGTGCGGCGTTGGACGTGCACAAGAACACGGTGATGGCCTGCGTGCGCCGGCCCGGGAATGGTGTCCGGAGGGCACAGGAGGTCCGGGAGTTCCGGACGTTCTCGTCGTCGCTGCGGGACCTGCGGTCGTGGCTGGCAGCTGAGGGTGTCTCGTAGGTGGCGATGGAAGCGACGGGCGTCTACTGGCGGCCGGTGTGGGATGTGCTGGAGCCGCTGGTCGGCGTCGAGGTGCTGTTGGTGAAGGCCCAGCATGGTGAAGAACCTGCCGGGCCGGAAGACCGACGTGGCCGACGCCATCTGGTTGGCGCAGCTGTTGGAGTGCGGGCTGCTGCGGGGCAGCTTTGTGCCGCCTCCGGCGATCGCCCGCCTGCGGGACCTGACCCGTTACGGCAAGAAGCTGATCGAGGAACGCACCCGGGAGATCCAGCGGGTCCAAAAGCTGCTGGAGACTGCCGGGATCAAGCTCGACTCGGTAGTGAGCGATGTGATGGGGAAGTCGTCCCGGGAGATGCTCGACGCCCTCGTCGCCGGTGTCCGTGACGTTGAGGTGATGGCCGCCATGGCCCGAACCCGGATGAAGGCGAAGGTCCCCGAGTTGCGGCTGGCGTTGGAGGGTGGCTTCAACGAGCACCACGCCCTGATGCTCCGCATGCACCTGGCCCATGTCGATCATCTCACCGCCGCGGTCGCCGGTTTGGATGAGGAGGTCGACCGGGAGATCGCCCCTTTCGGTGAGCCGTTCCGAAGGCTGTGCACCATCCCGGGTGTCGGGAAACGCACGGCCGAGGTCGTGATCGCCGAGATCGGTGTCGACATGAGCCGGTTCCCGACCGCGGGACATCTGGCATCGTGGGCCGGGTTGTGCCCGGGGAACGCCGAGTCAGCCGGGAAGCGTCGCACCGGGAAGGCCCGCAAGGGCAACGCCGCCCTCCGGTCGGCCTTGTGCGAGGCGGCGTGGTGCGCGTCGAGGACCAACGGCACCTACCTCCAAGCCCAGTACCGGAGGTTCTGCCGACGATTCGGGACCAGGAACGAGGCCAAAGCGATCTTCGCCGTGGCCCACAGCATGCTGGTGATCATCTGGCACCTCCTCAACGCCACCCCCGAGGAAGGCACCGGCGAGATCATCACCTACACCGACCTCGGCGCCGACTGGTTCGACAAGCGCAACGACCCGGCTGCCCGGACCCGCAAGCTCGTCCAGCAACTCGAACAGCTCGGCCACACCGCCACCCCTGACCGCCGTCGCCTGACAGCGGCTCCGACACCGCCACCCAGGAGGACCTCGGGGCTCCGCCCCGGACCCCGCCGCGCCCAAGATCAGCGTCAACAAGAGGATTCTCGTCTCAGAGCCGGTTTCTGACCTGCTGAGGCGAAGGTTTCGAGGGCTGAAACCGGTTTGGGCCACGAATGGGCCACAACGAGATCGGCTCATGCCGGTCAGAGGCGGTCGCCCGACTGAGATCCCTCGGATCTGGCGTGCTGCTGGAGCACTGCTGGTGACGACCCAGCCTGGCTGGTGGGTGCCGGAGCGCCCGTCCCTCTGATCGCATCACCATCGCCATGCTGAATTCGATCCGCGCGGTCGCCACAGCCACGCGGTTCAGCGGCGGGTGGCGACGACCTCGAGATACTCGGACGGGACGGCGAGGGCGCCGCCGCGGTGGGAGCCGGCGTCGTCGGCCAGCGCCTCCAGCTGGCTCCTCAGCGAGGTGCGACCGTCCTGGTCGAGGGCTTCCCAGGCTCGGACGAGGGGGCCGTACAGGGTCCTGAAGGTGTCGAAGAAGTCCGAGAAGGAGCGGTAGCGGAAGGTGAACAGGCGGCGGGTGGCGACGACGTCGGCTCCTGGGCCCAGGAGCTCCTGGAGGCGGGGCTCGGTGCCCCAGGCCAGCGGCGAGGGGACGCCGGGGGGCGGCGGGACGTGGCTGCCAACGATCTTGAACATGCGACCGATGAAGCCCTCGGGCGTCCAGTTGGCCAGGCCGATCCGGCCGCCCGGGCGGCAGACCCGGAGCAGCTCGGCGGCGGAGCGCGTCGGGTTCGGGGTGAACATCACGCCGAAGGTGGACAGCACGACGTCGAACGAGGCGTCGTCGAAGGGGAGGGCCTCGGCGTCGGCCACCCGGGTGGTGAGGGGGAGGCCGTCGGCGTCGGCCCGGTGCTGGGCCCGCTCCAGCAGCGCCTCCACGTAGTCGGAGGCGGTGACCTCGGCCCCGCGCCGGGCCGCAGCCAGGGAGGCGTTCCCGTTGCCGGCGGCGACGTCGAGGACCTGCGAGCCGGCGGTGATGTCGACCGCCTCGCACAGCAGCTCGCCCACGATCTGGAGGGTGGAGCCGATGCGGGCGTAGTCGCCGGTGCCCCAGGTGGCCCGCTGCTTGGCCTTGACCGCCTCGAGGTCGGGCGCGGCGGTGGCCGTCGGCGGCCTCATCGGTCCGCTCCCGTCAGGGGGCGGCGGCCGGTGTAGGCGGCCAGCCGCTCGATGGGCGAGGCGTCCGGGGCGGGCTCGACGGCATCGGTGAAGGCCTCGCCGTCGCGCAGCGAATCGAGGGTCTGGCGGGCGAAGGCGTCGGTGGCCTGGACGACCGCTTCGGGTGGCTCGTAGGGCTGCCCCGTGGCCGTCGCCAGGTCCCAGCCGTGCACGAGCCCGTCCAGGACGACGAACCGGGCGAAGGTCTCGCCCGGCAGGTCACCGAAGGGGGTGGCCACGGTCCGGTCGAGCGCACCCGGCGCGGCCATGGCACTGACCAGGTCGCCGAGGGCCGGGTTGAAACCTGCGAGCGGGTCGCTGAGGTCGGGTGCGCCCGCCTCCTCGCCCCGGTAGGCGGCGGCGAACGCCGCCGCCCCGCTGATCATGTGCTCGAGCACACCGCGCACGGTGTAGTCGGCGCACGGGGTCGTGCGGTCGAGCTGGTCGGGGGTGATCCCGGCGACGACGCCGCCGAGCACCGGGCCGAGCTGGCCGAGCTGGGTGAGGGGATCCATGGGTCCTTCCAATCCTTCGTCAGGAGGGGGCGGGGGGGACCGGCGGCCGCTGGCGGCCTCGAGCACCCCTCGCTGGGCAGCCTCGTGGTCACGTCCGGTCTCGATGAGCTGGCTCACCGTCTGCGGGCGCTCGACCTCGGGCACGGAACGATCCTCCACCTTCGGCGACCGGCGTCGCTTCGGGCGTGCGCCCCATCTCGGCTCAGGCCATCGGGAGGGTGCGTGGGACGAACACCCCATGGGCCGCTCCGGCCCTCGGATGACGGTGGGGCGCAGAGCCGATGCGCCGAGGAGGTCGGGAGCCGAAGATGGCCTCACCACCGGGATCGGCCCGGTCGACAGAGCACAGGAGATGGGCATGCGAGCGAGCTGGGACGAGATGGCCGTTGAGCTTGAGGTGGGCGACATCCACACCCGCGGCGAGGAGTGGGGCGGGCAGTCGGTGCGCAGCGTCGACCTCCCGGCCGGAGCCGACCTCCGGCCCCTCCTGGCCGGCCTGCCGGGCGACCGGTGCGCCTGCCCGCACTGGGGCTATGTCCTGGAGGGCTCCATCACGCTGCGGTACGCCGACGGCACCGAGGAGGTCAGCCGGGCCGGGGACCTCTACTACTGGCCCGGTGGCCACACGGCGTGGACCGACGAGGGCGTGCGGTTCATCGAGCTCAGCCCCGCCGCCGAGCTCCAGCCGGTCCTGGAGCACCTCGGCGCAAAGCTCGCTCCGTAGAGCTGAGGCGCCGACCGGAGGGGCGACTGGCTAGGTTCCGGGGCCGTGGCCGCCGACGCTCTGACCGCGGTGCGGGAGGCCCTCGGGAGGCAGGAGTGGCAGGCCGCCGCCGATGCCGTCGGTTCGGTCGTGGTGGGCTCCGCCGAGCTGGTGGCGGACCAGGCCGACCTGCAGGCCGAGGCGGCTTGGTGGCTGGGCCGGCTCGAGGAGTGCATCGAGGCCCGGGAGCACGCCTACCGGCTCTTCGACGAGATCGATGCCTCCAGGAGGTCCGCCCGCTGCGCCCTGCGCCTGTGGGAGCACCACCTGATGCGGGGCCACGCCGCCATCGCCGGCGGGTGGCTGCGCCGGGCCCAGCGCGCCCTTGAGAGCGAGCCCGAGTGCTTCGAGCTCGGTGCGCTCCTCCTCCGACAGGCGGAGACCGCGCACGGGGGCGGCGACCTCGACCAGGCCATGGCCCTGGCCGCGCGGGTCGTCGTTCTGGCTCGGGCCCTGCGGTCGGCTGATCTGGAGGCCGAGGCCCTCCAGACCATCGGGCGCGTCCTCATCGACCGGGGGGAGGTGGCCGAGGGCATGGGCCACCTCGACGAGGCGATGCTCTTCGCCGTGGAGGGGCGCCTCGGGCCGTACTCCACCGGCAAGGTGTACTGCAGCCTCATCAGCGCCTGCGAGGAGCTGGGTGACTTCGACCGGGCCGCCGAGTGGACCGAGGCCACCATGCGCTGGGCCGAGCGGCACCCGTTCTCCATCTTCCCGGGCATCTGCCGGGTCCACCGAGCCGTGGTGCTCAAGCGCCGCGGCTCGCTGGCCGACGCCCAGCGGGAGGCGGCCCGGGCGTGCGAGGAGCTGGCCGGGAGCCACCTCGGCAACAGCGCCGCCGCCTACGCCGAGGTGGGCGACATCTGCCGGAGGCTCGGCGAGCTCGGCCGGTCGCAGGATGCGTTCGAGCGGGCCCAGGAGCTGTGTGGCGGGCCGTGCGGCGGGTTGGCCCTGCTGCGCCTGGCCCAGGGTCGGGTCGACGCCGCCCTGTCCGTCATCACCGCCTGCCTACGCGGGTGCAGCTCGAGCCGGCTGGCCCGCGCCGAGCTGCTGCCGGTGCTGGTCCACGTGGCCATCGCCGCCGGCGACCTCGGCGCGGCCGGCGACGCCTTCACCGAGCTGGACGAGATCGCCGCCGCCTTCGCCCTCCCCGCGCTGCAGGCCAGCGTGCTCTCCACCCGGGGTCGCCTAGAGCTGGCACGAGGGGAGGCGGCGGCCGCCTGCGACACCCTGCAGCAGGCGGCTGACCGGTGGCAGGCCCTCGAGGTGCCGTACGAGGTGGCCACCTCCTGGACCCTGCTGGGCCAGGCGCTGCGGGAGACCGGCGACGAGCTGGGCGCGGCGGCGTCCTTCACCTCGGCGACCCGGCTGTTCGGGCGGATCGGCGCCAGCCTCGATCCCCACCTCCTGCCCGACGACGCCAGGACACCGCCGGCGGCGGGCCTCACCGACCGAGAGGTCGAGGTGCTGCGCCTGGTCGCCTCCGGGATGACCAACAACGAGATCGCCGGCCAGCTCTACCTGAGCGTCAAGACGGTGTCGCGCCACCTCTCCAACATCTTCACCAAGATCGGCGTGTCATCGCGGGCCGCGGCGACCGCCTTCGCCTTCGAGCACGACCTCGTGGAGGGGTGGCGGGGTGGACGTTCGTCGACTCCCTGAGGCGGGCGGTCGATCCCCTGCCGCTCAGGGCTGGTGGGCGTCGTGGACGACGATGGCGATGTGGACCCGGTTGGCCACGTCGAGCTTGGCCAGGAGCCGCGAGACGTGGGCCTTGACCGTGGCCTCGCTCATGAACAACGAGGACGCCACCTCGGCGTTGGAGGCTCCGGAGCCGACGGCCAGCGCCACCTCGCGCTCGCGGTCGGTCAGGGTGGCCAGGCGGCGGGTGGGCTCGTCGGCCTGGAAGGTGGTGAGCACGATCACGTGCGGTGGTGCGTCAAGCCGGCACAGGGCAGCGGTGGCGGTGATGCCGTCCATCTCGGGCATCCGGATGTCCATGAGCACCACGTCGGGGCGGTGCTGGCGGACGGCGGCCACGGCCCGGGACCCGTCGTCGGCCTCCCCCACCACCTCCAGGTCCTCGGCCGAGGACAGGATCATGCTGAGCCCGGCCCGGACCAGGGCGTCGTCGTCGACGAGCAGCACGCGCACTCTCACCAGGGCAGCTCGGCTTCCACCACGAAGTCGCCCGAGCCGTCCGGGCCGTGGGAGAGCACGCCGCCGGCGAGGGTCACCCGTTCCTTCAGCCCCAGCAGCCCGGCGCCCGACCCGGGCAGGGACGGCTCGGTCGGCGCCTGAACCGGCAAAGGGTTGCGCACGCTGACGTGCAGGCCGTGGTCGGCACCACCGGTGACCCGCACCCGGCCCCTGGTTCCCTGGGCGTGCTTGCCGATGTTGGTGAGGGCCTCCTGCACGACGCGGTAGGCGTCGCGGCCCATCGCCGTCGGCGCCGCCTCGGGGTCGTCAACCCGGATCTCGAGCACCGCGCTCATGGATCGGCGATCGATGGCCCCGGCGCCGGCTTCACGACGGCCACCAGGCCCGCCAGCCAGACGGCGCCCAGGGCCCAGCCGCCCACCACGTCGGTGGCCCAGTGGACGCCCAGGTACAGGCGGGACACCCCGATCAGCAGGACCAGGGCGGCGGCCGCCGCGGCCACGGCCCGACGGGCCCGGCGGTCGGGCAGCGTCGTCATGGCGAGCACGGCGAGGGCGCCCCACACCGCGGCGGCCTGGGTGGCGTGGGCCGAGGGGAACGCGTAGCCGGTGGCCGAGGCGACGACTTCGCCGATCATGGGCCGGGGGCGGGCCACGAGGGCCTTCACCGCGTTGTAGAGGATGATCGAGCCCAGCTGGGCGATGGCCAAGAAGGCGAGCGGGGCCCAGCGGCGGCGGCGGACTCCGAGGGTGAGGCCGACCACCAGCACGAGGGGCACCAGGATCGGGCGGTCGCCGAGGATGGTGACGGCGCGCAAGACCGTGGTGAGCCCGTCGGCCCGGTGCTCCACGATCACCCGGGTGACCGGGCCGTCGAGCCGGTCGCCGGGCCCGGTGACCGCCTCCACCGCCGAGCCGACAAGCCAGCCGCCGAGGATCAGGACGCCGAGCAGAGCGAGCAGAGGCAGACCGACCTGGCGCAGCCGGGTCAGCGCGGCCGTCGGCACCCGGAGGATTCTGCCCGCCCTGCTGCCGTCGGCGGGCGGCCGCTTGTAGCGTGCGGCGGGGTGACGGCAGCCAAGCGGATCGCTGACATCAAGGGTGGGCACGTGCTGGAGCAGGGCGTGCCCCTGTCCCGGTCCCGCCTCTGGGACTTCGAGCGGGCCTACTACGAGCGCAAGGGCCTGAAGGCCTGGGGCGAGGGCGACGTGCCGTCGGCCATCACCTCGAACCCGATCATGGCGGCGGCCTACGCCGAGGTGATCGCGGCCTTCCTGCGCGACTGCGAGGCCGCCGGCCACCTCGACCGCAACCGCACCGTGCACGTGCTCGAGCTTGGGTCGGGGTCGGGCCGGCTGGCCTACGGGATGGTCCGGCGCCTGCGCCAGCTGCTGGAGGCGACCCCGATGCGCGACCAACGGGTCACCGTGGTGCTCTCCGACTTCGACGAGGCCAAGCTGGAGCAGCTGGCCTGCCACCCCCGTCTGCAGGAGCACATGGCCAGCGGGTGGGTCGACTTCGCCGTCGTCGACGCCGCCGCTCCGGGGCAGGTCAGGACCTGGCAGAGCAAGGAGCTGATCGCCGACGCCCCCCTGGTGGTGGTGGCCAACTACGTCTTCGACTCGATCCCCTCCGACGTCTACGCCATTCGCGCCGGCGTGGTCCACGACGTCGGTCTCACCCTCACCGCCGATGCCCCCGAGCTCGACCGGTCCGACGCCAAGGCCATCAGCAGGCTGCGGCTCAGCTGGGACCCGAGCGAGTCTCCGGCCGAGCCCACCGGGCACCCCTCGTTCGACGCCGTGCTGGCCAGCTACGGCGAGGTGCTCGACACCACCATGGTGATGCTGCCCACTGCGGCCATGACCTGCGTCGAGGCGCTGGCCGCCGCCGCGACGGCGCCAACCCTGGCCCTGGTGGCCGACAAGGGCTGGGCCCACCTGCGCGACCTCAGCGGTCAGGGGCCCCCGGTGGTCGTGCCCGACGGCGGGAGCTTCTCGATCATGGTGAACTTCGACGCCGTGGCCCGGGTGGTCCGGGCCGGCGGCGGCACCGCCCTGCTCCCGCCCCACCAGGTCCAACACCTGGTGGTGGGGGCGTTCGTGCTGGGCGACCTGGAGGCCACCGAGACGGCCCGGCGCTACGCCGACGTGCTGGGCGAGGGCGGCCCCGACGACGCCCACTCCATCCGTGGCGCCATGAAGCCCCCCGGGGAGCTCACGCTCCAGCAGGCGCTGAGCCTGCTGCGCACGACCCGGTGGGACAGCCGGACCTTCCTCGAGGTGTTCCCTCTCCTCTACCAGCTGGTCGGCGAGGCCAACGGGCGGTCCAAGGTCGACGTGGCCGCCGCCGTGCACCGGGTGTGGGACGAGTGGTTCCCGATCGGTGAGCCGTCCGACCTCGCCCTCTACGCCGGCCTGCTGCTCTCCCGCGTCGGCCACCACCGAGAGGCGCTGGCGATGTTCGCCGCCTCGATCGAGCAGCTGGGCCCCAACGCCGAGGCCCACTTCGGCGCCGCCCGCGCCCACATCGCCCTGCGGGAGCTGGAGGACGCCCGGCGGGAGGTGAGGGCCGCGCTGGCCCTCAACCCCCGGCTCGAGCTGGCCCGGACGCTGGCGCTCGAGCTGGAGGCCGAGCTCGGCAACCTCGACGGCGGCCCGCCGGTCGATCCCAAGGACGGCGACGGGAAGGCCCCCGCATGAGCGCCACCCCGCTGCTCGACGGCCTCGTCGCCTTCCTGAGCCAGGACGGCTGGCCGGTGCATGTGGTGGCGTCGCCGACGCCGACCGTCGAGACCCGCTGCGCGGGGGACACCGCCGAGTGGACGTGCGTGGGCCGCACGTTCGAGGCCCAGGGCCAGGTCGTGTTCGACTCGAACCTGCCCGTCGAGGTCCCCCAGGAGCTGGCCGGGCCGGTCGCCCTGCTGCTCAGCTGCCTCAACTGGGACCTGACCGTCGGCGCCTTTGCCGTCGACACCGCCACGGGCGGGCTGCGGTTGCGCACGTCGCTGGTGGTGACGGGGGCGCCGCCCCAGCTAGGGGCCGGGGCGGCCAAGGCCCTGGTCCATGGCAACGTGCTGATCGTGGACCGCTGCCTCGGGGCGCTGCAGGAGGTGGCCGGCGGGCGCCTGGGCATCGAGGCCGCCCTGGAGCGCCTGACGCCCTAGGGGCGTCCCGGGGTCTGGGCCGGTGGTGAGGTTCCCGCACCACCGGCCCGGGGGTTGGCTAGCTGGCGGAGCCGCAGCCGCAGTCGGGGCCGCAGCCAGCCGAGTCGCCGGAGCCGCAGCTGCAGGTGCTGGTGGCGGTGCCGGTGTCCTCGCTGCTGGCCGTGGGGCCGCAGCCGCACGAGCAGGTGTTCTTCGACTGCTCGACGATCACGTCGGGGATGGTCTCGGTGGTGGTCAAGGTGTTCTCACCTCCTCTTTGGGTCTGGGGGAGAGCTGGATGGCCGTGCCGGCGCTGGCAGCCTCGGGGGCGCAGCAACCGCAGGCGCAGGCCTGGATGGTGGTCGCCTCGTCCAACCGGCCGCTGCAGTCGCAGATGGAGCCTTGGATGAGAACGAGCTCGGCGTCGAGGTCGACGGTCTCGGGGGCCGGGAGGTCGGGGATGCACCCGCAGGTCTGGCTCGGGCCCACCTCCTCGCCCAGGCTGACGTAGACATGGGTGAGCTGGGCGGCGAACGCCTCCGCCTCCCGGGCCTGGGTGCGCGCCTCCTGGATCTTGTGGGCCACCAGGTGGCGCAGGGTGGCCCGGGTGTCGCGGCAGCTGCCGCCCTGGTGCCAGGCGTCGAGGAGCGACCGGATCTCATCGAGGCTGAGGTCGAGGGCCTTGGCCCGCAGGATGAAGCGCAACCGCTCCTCGTCGTCGCTCGAGAACAGGCGGTACCCGCTGGGCGTCCGCTCGGCCTCGCCCAGCAGGCCCAGGCTCTCGTAGTACCGCACGGCGGCCGTGCTCAGCCCATGACGGGCGCTCAGCTCACCGATCCGCAGTCGATCTTCCACATCTCCAAGCGTAGAGCTTCAAGTCGGCTACAAGGTCAAGGGGTTTCCTCGGGTTTCTCGGAAAGCTCCCTCAGGGGCTGCGGAGCAGGCTGCGGAACCGCAGGCCCAGCCAGGGGCGCCGACCCCAGGCCAGCAGCTGGCCCCGGGGGATGGCGTGCCACTGGCTGATGCGGTCCCAGGCCACCAGCAGGAAGGCGGCGGGGTCGACCGAGAGGTGGCAGTCGACCCGGCGCCCCGAGGGCGCTTCGACGGTCATGGCCCCGTCGTCGAAGACGAGGAAGAACCGGCCGCTACCCCGGAGACGCACGTCGTAGCAGGCCCGCAGCCCCGCGGCCCGCTCCTGCGCCACGAAGGTGCGGGGGTCAAGGGCCCCGAAGATGGCCAGGATGAAGCCTTCGAAGACCAGGGCGGCGTGCCGGGGCTCGATGGGCCACCGCCGGCCGACGCCGGCGGCGATGTCGTGACCGTGCACCGTCGCCTCGTTGAGGAGGTGGCAGGTCAATGTCACCGCCCGCAGGGTGGTGCCGTCCACCAGCCAGGGGCAGGGGACGTCAGGGCCACCGGCGGCGGACGCCTCGAGGAACCGGGCCAGGCGGGCGTCGATCAGGTCGGCTAGGAGGGCCAGGTCGCGCTCGGGGTCGTCGTCGACCAGCCCGACCGTAAGGTCCGCCAGCTCCCAGAGGTCGCCCAGAGGGGAGGCGGCTGTGCCGGCGGCGAGCCGAGGCACCACGTCGTAGGCGTGGGAGAGGTGGGTGGCCAGGCCGGCCACGTCCCACTCCCCGAGGGCCGGCGCGTCAGGCCGCTCGACCGAGCGCAGGAGGGCGGTCAGCCGGGACGTGGCCTCGCCCAGGGCGCTGCGAGCCTCGTCCCAGTCCACCGCCACCACGTCGCCCATCACCTGTCCCTCGTCCCTGGCAACCTACGCGTTCGGCTCCGTGGCCGTAGGCGGGACGGCATGCGGCGCCAGCTCAGCGGGTAGGGCCGGGCCATGGCCGATGAACCAGCTCAGACCCCGACCGACAGCGACGATGGCGGCGGGGGCGCCCCGGCAGACGCTCCGCCCGTGGACGGTGGCGGGGAGGAAGCCGGCGGGCTCGACCTCGAGGTGGAGCGCGGCCGGTTGGACGAGGTGGAGAACAAGATCGAGGAAGGCCGACGGGCTCTGGCCGATGCCGAGGACGACGCCCACCCGGAGGCGGACGGTCCGCCCATCGCCGCCGGTGAAGGGGCCGCCAACGCTCCGCCCGGCTAGGACCCGTGGCGGTTCGTCAGGCGCTGCGGCGGCCCTGGCGGAGCAGGCGGGCGTAGGTCTCGACGGCGGTGAGGGACGAGGTGACGCCGGCCTCGATCACCTCGCGCTCGGCGGCCAGCTTGGCCTCGATGCCGGACCGGGTGCCGGCGAGCGTCTCGCCCACCGAGGCCACGCCCCCCGACACCGAGTGGCCGAGGGTGGCCCGGGAGCTGGCCACCGCGGCGGCGGCCCGGGTCCAGTGGGCCCGGACCATGCCCACGTCGAGGCAGCCCTTGCCCACCAGCGAAGCCGCCCGCACCTCGGCGGACGGCACCCGCAGGTCGCGGACCAGGCGCACGGCTGCGAGGCCCCGCAGCACGTAGAACGTGGGGTCCAGCTCCCACCAGAAGAAGCCCTGGCGGGCCGACAGGGGGTAGTGGTGGTGGTTGTTGTGCCACCCCTCGCCACCGGTGAGGAAAGCCACCAGGGCCGAGTTGCGGCTGGTGTCGCTGGTGGCGTAGCGGCGGCGGCCCATGACGTGGGCCAGGGAGTTCACGGTGAAGGTGCCGTGCCACAAAAGGACGGTCGACAGGAAGAATCCGATGACCACCCCGCTCCAACCGGCGATCAGGTAGCTGGCCACGCCGGCCACCAAGCCGCCGATCCAGTCGTAGCGCTCGATGAAGCGCAGCTCGGGGAAGCGGGCCAGGTCCTTCACCGCCGCGAAGTCGGTGGCGGTGTGGCGGTCGGACATGATCCAGCCGATGTGACTGTGCCAGAAGCCCCGCAGAGGGCTGTGGATGTCTTCCTCGGTGTCGCTGTGGCGGTGGTGGGCTCGGTGGTTGGCGGCCCACCACAGGGGCCCCTTCTGCAGGGCCGTGGTCCCACCGAAGCCCAGGAGGAACTGCATCACCCGGCCAGCCTTGAAGCTGCGGTGGGAGAAGTAGCGGTGGTAGCCGGCCGTGATGAAGAACATGCGGACGATGTACGAGACGACGCACAGGCCCACGGCCCGCCAGGTCACGCCCGTCCACAGGGCCAGGAGCGGCACCAGGTGAGCGGCGAGGAAAGGGGCCGATCGCGCCCAGTTGGGGCGGTCTTCGGCTTCAAGCGGGATCGTGCGGGCCACAGTGGCGCCTCTCAGGCTGTTCTCGGGCGCTTCAGGGCGCTGCGGTGCGTCCCGGTCGAGATCCTACCCGGGACAGGGCCTTCAAACTCGGTCGGCGCTAGCTGGCCTTGCGGCGCTCGCGAGCCACCCGACGACGGTGGCGGCGGCGCTCCTCCTCGGTCATCCCGCCCCAGACGCCGGCGTCCTGACGGGTCGACAGGGCGAAGGACAGGCAGTCTTCGCGAACCGGGCAGCTGGCGCATACGGCCTTGGCCTGTTCGATCCGCTCGGCCGAGCCGGGGCCGTCGCCCGGGGGGAAGAACAGGTTGGTGTCAAGGTTGCGGCAGGCCGCGTGTTCGCGCCAGGTGTACCGGTTCGGGAGGGACGATTCTGCTCGTAGCGCTGACATCGTTGTGGCACCTCGTTCCGGCGGGGGTGTGTGGGGGGTCGTGCTGCACCGTCGGGACAACATTTGAACGTCCTCGGGTACCAGCCTTGTTCCCATCGGCTCCCAGAGGCCCTACCCGAGGAAGCCCTCGGCCCAACCCTCAGACCGGCCGCAGGATCACTGCGGCGTCGCCGGCCAGGGCCGACGGGGTCGAGTGGCCGTCGCTGGCCAGCTCCACCTCCCAGGCCCCCTCGAGCTCGACCGCGGCCACCGAAGCCCCCTGGTTGACCAGCACCACCCGGCGATCGCCGCCCGAGGCCCGCAGGTAGGCCAGCACGTCCGGCACCGCCGCGATCCAGGCGAAGGTGCCCGAGCGCAGGGCCGGGGACCCCCGCCGGGCCGCCAGCAGCCGCCGGTAGAACCAAAGGGTCGAGTCCTCGTCGGCCCGTTGGCTGGCCACGCTGCGGGCGGCGGCGTCGGGCGGCCACGGCAACCATGGCTCGACCCCACCCCCCCAGCCGTGACCCGGCGCCGCGGTCCAGGGCAGAGGGGCCCGGCACCCGTCGCGGCCGCCAGGGTCCACGACCCGGTCGGCGGGGACCACGGCGTCCTCCAGGCCCAGCTCCTCACCGGCGTAGAGGAACGGCGTGCCCCGCAGGGTCACCAGCAGCACCGCCGCCGCCCGGGCCCTGGCCTCCGAGCCGTACCGGGTGCGGTGGCGGGGGACGTCGTGGTTGCTCAGCACCCAGGTGGGCCACCGGTCGCTGGTGAGGTGGCGCTCGACCTCGTCGACTCGGGTCCGCCACGTCTGGGCCTCCCACGGCGCCCACAGACCGGGGAAGTTGAACGACAGGTGCAGCTCAGGGGCCTCGGGCGTGCCGTAGTAGGTGGCCACCTTGGCCGTGTCGAGCAGGTACACCTCGCCGATGCCCATGGCCCCGTAGGTGTCCAGCACCCCCCGGATGCCCTGGAGCAGGGTGTGGGTGAAGGGCACGTCGATGGCCACCACGGGGGCCAGCTCCTGGCCGGGGAGCAGCTCGGGCAGATCGTGGCCCTTGCCGATGCAGTGGACGACGTCCATGCGGAACCCGTCGATCCCCCGGTCCAGCCAGAACCGCAGGGTGGCGTGCATGGCCGCCACCACGTCGGGGTTCGACCAGTCCAGGTCGGCCTGCTCGGGGAGGAACAGGTGGAGGTACCACTGGCGCCGGCCCTCGTCCCAGGCCCACGCCGGCCCGTCGCCGAACGCCTCGACCCAGCCGTTGGGGGGGACGAGGGGGTCGCCGTCGACCCACACGTAGAACTCGGGTCGCTCGGTGAACCAGGGGTGCTCGGTCGAGGTGTGGTTGGGCACCCAGTCGAGGAGGACCTTGAGACCCGCGGCGTGGGCCTCGGCCACCAGCCCGTCGAGGTCGGCCAGGGTGCCGAAGAGCGGGTCGACGTCGTCGTAGGCGCTGACGTCGTAGCCGAAGTCGGCCATGGGCGACCGGCAGATCGGGCTCAGCCACACGGCGTCGACACCGAGCCAGACGAGGTGGTCGAGGTGGGCCCGCAGACCGCCCAGGTCGCCCACCCCGGTGCCCGTGGTGTCGCAGAACGAGCGGGGGTACACCTGGTACACCACCGCCTCGTGCCACCACGGGCTGCGGCTCATCGTGTGGCCAGGGTGGCGACGGCCCAGACCACCCCGACCAGGCCGACGGCCATGAACGCCAGGCTTCGGGGCAGGGGCGGGCGGGCCAGCTCGCCCTCGCGGACCTCGGCCCGCGGGCGGACCAGGGCCAGGAACGGCCCCACCAGCATCGAGCCGCCTATCGCCAGCACGAGCAGGGGCAGCAGGTCGTCGACCGGGAACACAGCGCCAACTCCACCACGAACCGGACCCGAACGCCGCACCCAGGGTTCATCCGGCCACCAGCGGGGTATCCGGGGGCGATGCGCCTAGGGAGAAACGTCGAGGTGCGGCCGTTGGGCGGCGCCCCCGGTTGCCTCGGGATGGTGATCGGCTCGATCGTGGTGTCGATCGTCCTCACCCTCGTGCTCAACCTGGTGGTGCGCTAGCGATGGGCAAGAAGGGGCCGATGGCCGCCCTCGCCTGGTACGTGGCCAGCCCCCAGGGTCGCCGCCGGATCGCCGAGCTGCGCGAGCGCTACGACACCCCGGCCAACCGCCGACGCGCCCAGGACATGGCCGAGAAGGTGCTAGCCAAGCGGCGAAAGCGCTGAGCCTGGCAGGCTCGGGCCCATGACGCTGACCGGCGCCGAGGTCGACTTCGCTCCCCTGGTGGCGGGCCTGCGAGCCACCTACGCCGAGGGCACCACCCGGCCGCTCGGCTGGCGGGTCGAGCAGCTGAAGGGGCTGCTGCGCCTCCTCGAGGAGGGCGAGGCCGAGCTGCTGGCCGCTCTGGCCGCTGACGTGGGCAAGCCCCGGGTCGAGGGGTGGAGCTCCGACCTGGCCGTCGCCTCCGCCGAGGTGCGCTACTGCCTGTCCCACCTGAAGCGCTGGTCCCGGCCCCGGCGGGTCCGCCTGCCGCTGCTGGCCTTCCCCGGCCGGGGCGCCGTGCACCCCGAGCCGCTCGGCGTGGCGCTGGTGATCGCGCCGTGGAACTACCCGGTGCAGCTCCTTCTCATCCCCATGGCCGCCGCCCTGGCGGCCGGGAACTGCGTGGTGGGCAAGCCGAGCGAGCTGGCCCCGGCCACCTCGGCGGCGCTGGCCCGGCTCATCCCCCGCTACCTCGACCCGGCCGGGGTGGCCGTCGTCGAGGGCGGCGTGGGCGAGACCACGGCCCTGCTGGAGCAGCGTTTCGACCACATCTTCTTCACCGGCAACGCCACGGTGGGCCGGGTGGTCGCCCGGGCGGCCGCCGAGCACCTGACGCCCGTCACCCTCGAGCTGGGGGGCAAGAGCCCCGTGCTGGTCGACGCCGACGCCGACCTCGACGTGGCCGCCCGCCGCATCGCCTGGGGCAAGTGGCTGAACGCCGGCCAGAGCTGTGTGGCCCCCGACCACGTGCTCGTGGAGGCCGGGGTGGCCCTCGAGCTGACCGAGCGGATCGAGGCCGCCACCCGCGACTTCTTCGGCGCCGACCCGCAGACCAGCCCGGACTACGGCCGCATCGTCAACGATCGCCACTTCGAGCGGCTGGCCGCCCTGACCGACGACGACGGCCACCGGGTCGTCCTGGGCGGCCAGCGTGATGCCGGCGAGCGCTACCTGGCCCCGACCCTGGTCGACCGGGTCGTCGACGGAGCTGCGGTCATGGCCGACGAGGTCTTCGGGCCGATCCTGCCCATCCTGCCGGTGGCCGACATCGACGAAGCCATCTCCCGAGTCGCCGGCCACGACAAGCCCCTGGCCCTCTACGCCTTCACCCGCTCGGCGGCCACTGCCGCCCGCATCGTCGAGCGCACGTCCTCGGGCGGGGTGTGCCTGAACGGCACCATGTTCCAGTTCGCCATCCCGAACCTGCCCTTCGGCGGCGTGGGCGCCTCGGGCTTCGGCAGCTACCACGGCCGGGCCGGCTTCGATACCTTCAGCCACCACAAGCCCGTGCTGGCCAAGGCCGGCCGCCCTGACTTCAACCCCGCCTACCCGCCCATGACCGGCCGCAAGGAGAAGCTGCTTCGCCGGCTCCTCTGAGCCGGTTCCGCTAGCGGACCGACTCGAAGATCTCGTCGACCCGGCTGCCGTTGTCGTGCAGCGGCAGCGGCGTCAGGGCCCCGTCGGCGGCGGCGCTGGCCCGCACGAAGGTGGTGGCCAACGCCTCGGGCACCTCGAAGTCGCCGGCCGTCGGGTCCCGCGACAGCGTCTCCATCCAGTTGCGCCAGGCCAGGTTGTGATCGACGTAGCGGTCGCGGAAGGTGCGCAGGCTGCCGTGGAAGCTGGTGAGCCGGGTGGCAGCCACCTCATCACCCGTCTGGCGCAGCTGGGGCAGCGTCCGCTCGGCTCCCAGCCGGATGGAGACGGTGTCGCACAGCTCCTCAGCGGCCCCCTCCTGCTGGCACAGCCTGAGCAGCGGCCCGATGCCCAGGACGGCTGGGAGCTGGGCTCGCTCGGCCCGCTCCACCCGGCCGAGGAGGGTGCGCAGCTCAGCGTTGCGCACCCACCAGTCACCGATGGCCAGCGAGCTGAGGATCAGGGCGAGCGCCCCCCCGATCGCCAGCAGAACCACCGCCCGCCGGGACGCCGCCGGCGCCTCGGCCACCTGAACGGGAAGGGGATCGGCCTCGATCGGCGGTGCGCTCGGCGGCGGCGCCGACCTCCCATCGACTGGTTCGTAGGGCCAACCCCGCCCGTTCCCGCTCACCCCCCAACTGTCGCATGGTTCCAACGACAACCGGTCTCGGGCTGTGACCTACCCGCTCTGGCGAGGGCAGGCGGCGCAGCACGTTGAGACTCGACCTGCGGGTCGGGTGTCGGACATCGGCTCGTTGTGTGGAAGGAGCGGTCATGTGCGATCGTGAGCGGGCGTGGGGGAGAGCGACAGGATCACCATCGCCGAGGTTCGGGCCAGACGTACCGATCCGGTGTGGCGGCGGCGGCACCAGCTGGCCGACCTGCGCGGCCTCGCCTCGGTGGTCGTGCTGCTCGTGCTGCCGCCGGTCGCCTGGCTCCTGTGGCGCCCTCTTGGGCTGGGGCTCGCCGCCACGGTCCTGCTGGCCGGGCCAGCGGCGCTGTGGTCGAGCGGGCCGAAGGTGGGTCTCGAGCGGCGGACAGCCCTGCTCGTGGCCATCCCCGTGCTCAACCTGATCGTCCTGGTGCCCGCGGTGTGGCGCGCGGCGCATCTGGGCCTCCAGCGCTGGCAGGGCCCGCTTCAGCCCGGCTGGAGCGACGGCGTGTGGACGGTGGCGATCGGCGCGGGGACCGCCTGCTGGCTCGCCGCCGCCGGCGGCCTGGTGCTGTCGCTGCTCTGAGGAGCGCCCACAAGAGCGCCAGGCGGGTGACCCGGGGCCCGAACGGGTAGGTCGGGGGCCGCACCCCCCGAACGAACAAGGACACGACCCTGGATACCTACGAGCTCGCGTTGGCCCTGGCCGGCGGCGCCGCCCTCCTGGCCGCCTGGCTGCCCCAGGTGCTGCAGCGACGGCCGCTGTCGGTGCCGATCGTGCTCGTCGGCATCGGGTTGGCCGCCTTCGCCCTGCCCATCGGGCTGCCCAAGCCCGACCCGATCGACGGAGGCCAGCTGGTCGAGCGGCTCACCGAGCTCGGGGTGATCGTGGCCCTCATGGGCGCCGGCCTCAAGCTCGACCGGCCGCTCGGGTGGCGGTCGTGGGCCAGCACCTGGCGCATGCTGGCCATCGCCATGCCGCTCACCATCATCGGGGTGGCCACCCTCGGGTGGGCGGTGGCCGGCCTGGCCCCGGCCAGCGCCGTGCTCCTCGGCGCGGCCCTGGCCCCGACCGACCCCGTCCTGGCCTCGGACGTACAGGTCGGCGAGCCGTCGACCGCCGACGCCCCCGACCAGGACCAGCCGCCCGAGGAGGACGAGGTGCGCTTCGCCCTCACCTCCGAGGCGGGGCTGAACGACGCTCTCGCCTTTCCGTTCACCTACCTGGCCATCTTGATGGCGACCAAGGGCACCAACCCCTCACGGTGGATCATCGAGTGGGTCGCCGTCGACGTGGTCTTCCGGCTGGCTGCGGGCCTGGTCATCGGCATCCTGCTCGGGAAGCTGCTGGGCAAGATCCTGTTCCACCGGCCGGACGGTCGCGAGGGCCTCGCTGCGGCAGCCGAGGGTTTCATGGTGCTCGGAGCCACCCTCCTGGCCTACGGCCTGACCGAGCTTCTGCAGGGCTACGGCTTCCTGGCCGTCTTCGTGACCGCGGTGGTGCTGCGCCGTAGCGAGTCGCGCCACGAGTACCACCGGGTGCTGCACGGCTTCGCCAACCAGGTGGAGCAGGTGTTCACCGTGCTGTTGCTCCTCCTCTTCGGCGGGGTGCTCGCCGGGGGGCTGCTCCAATCGCTCACTTGGGGCGGCGCCGCCGTTGCCGCGGTGACCGTGCTCGCCATCCGACCCCTCGCCGGCCTGGTGGCCCTGGCCCGGGGCCACGACGACAAGACCGAGCGCCTGGCCATCAGCTTCTTCGGCGTACGGGGGATCGGCTCGCTCTACTACCTTTCGTACGCCCTGTCCGAGGCCCGCTTCCCCGGTGACCGCGAGCTGTGGGCCATCACCGCCGCCACCATCGTTCTGTCGATCGCCGTTCACGGCGTCACTGCTGCGCCCCTGATGTCCCTCCTCGACCGGCGACGCGACACCGTCACCGCCGCCACTGACCTTCGCTGCGGGCGGGGGTCAGGAGCAGCACCACACTCTTAGGACGTGGCGATGATGGCGTCGAGGGTCAGCTCGGGCTTGTCGCGCTCGAGGCGGGCCAGGTTGTAGGGCGACTCGAACAGGGCCAGCAGGGTGCCGTCGGCCCGGGTCAGCACCTTCACGCCGTGCTGGCGGCGCAGCTCGGCCAGGCTGTCCTTGTCGGTGCGCCGGGCCAGCACGTAGGGGGTGGGGAGCATCTCGACGGGGGCGCCGAACTCCTCGCCCATGCGGTGGCGGAACACCTCGAACTGCAGCGGGCCGACGGCGGCGACCAGGACGGTGGGGTCGAGGCCGTCGGGGTCGCGCAGCACCTGCACCACGCCCTCCTCGTCCAGCTGCGCAAGGCCCCGGCCGAACTGCTTGCTGCGGCCGGTGTCGCTGACCCGCACGGTGGAGAAGGTCTCGGGGGCGAACGCCGGGATCGGCGGGAAGCGCACCGACCGGCCCTCGTGCACGGTGTCGCCGACCCGCAGGCCGGCGGCGTTGACCAGCGCCACCACGTCACCGGGGAAGGCCTCCTCGACCGTCTCGCGCTCGGCCCCGAAGATGGTGGCGGCGTGCTTGGTGGTGACCCGCTTGCCGGTGGGCTCGTGGGTGAGCGTGGCGCCCCGCTGGAACCGGCCGCTGCTCACCCGCACGAACGCCACCCGGTCGCGGTGGGCCGGGTCCATGTTGGCCTGGACCTTGAAGACCTGGCCGGCGAAGGCGCCGTCGACCGGGCGCAGCTCGCCGTCGGCGTCGAGCCGGGGCGTCGCCCCCGGCGCCAGGTCGATCAGCCCGTCGAGCAGCATCCGCACCCCGAAGTTGGTGAGGGCCGACCCCACGAACAGGGGCGTGGTCGAGCCGGCCAGGAACGAGGCGACGTCGAGGTTGGCGCCCACGGCGTCGAGCAGGCCCAGCTCCTCCTGGGCCTGGGTCCAGGCCGGCCCGACCTCGGCCGCCGCCCGCTCGGGGCTGATCACCTCCTCGGGCGCCTCCTTGGCCCCCCCGGTGGTGCGCTGGAACCGGACGAACTCGCCGCGGCGGCGGTCGACCACGCCCTGCAGCTCGCCGGCGATGCCCACCGGCCAGGTGACCGGGGTGGGCCGCAGGCCGATCTGCTCCTCGATCTCGTCGAGCAGCTCCAGCGCCTCGCGGCCCGGCCGGTCGAACTTGTTCAGAAAGGTGAGCACCGGGAGGTGGCGGGCCCGGGCCACCTCGAACAGCTTGCGGGTCTGGGGCTCGATGCCCTTGGCCGCGTCGAGGACCATGACGGCGGCATCGGCGGCCGACAGCACCCGGTAGGTGTCCTCGGAGAAGTCGCGGTGGCCGGGGGTGTCCAGCAGGTTGCACACCGTGTCTCGGTAGGAGAACTGCAGGACGGTCGAGGTGATCGAGATCCCCCGCTGCTGCTCCATGGCCAGGTAGTCGGAGGTGGCCCGGCGGCGGGCCCCCCGTGAGCGAACCTGGCCGGCCTCGACGATGGCCCCGGCGTAGAGCAGGAACTTCTCGGTGAGGGTGGTCTTGCCGGCATCCGGGTGGCTGATGATGGCGAAGGTGCGCCGGCGGCCCGCCTCTGCTGAGATGCGGTCGGCGGCGTCCGGGGCAGCGGCTGGTTCTTGGTCCACGTCTGCTCCTCGTGCTCGCAGCCGGCCGGCGATCCTACCGGGCTCCCCTCCGCCGTTCTGCCCGAGACGTGGTGCGCTGAGCGACACCTCCTCCCGGCAGAACCGGGGATCGCCGTCAGTCGGTGCTGCGCAGCGCCACGGCCGGCCGGATCCGGCTGGCCTGCTGGGCGGGGGCGGCGGTGGCCAGCAGGGAGAACACCAGGGTGAGGCCGATGACGAGGGCTAGCTGGCCCCACGGGAGGCTGAAGGGCAGATCGTCGCCGAAGGCGTCGGTACCGATCAGACGCCAGGCCACGGTGATGGCCAGGAGGGTGCCGGTGAGCACGCCGAGCAGGGCGATGAAGCCGGACTCGGCCAGGAAGGCCCGCCGCACCTGGCTGGCCTGGAAGCCGAGCGAGCGGAGCACGCCCACCTGTCGGCGGCGCTCGCGCACGGCCCGGACCATGACCACCCCGAGGCCGGCGATGCCCACCACCAGCCCGAGGGCGATGTAGCCCTGCATGAGCCGGAAGAACGACAACTGCGAGGCCAGGCCCTCCTGCACCAGCGAGCGGATGGTGGCGGCATCGGCCCCGTTGGCCAGGTAGCGGGCGTTGACCTCTGTGGCGATCCGCCGGCTGGCCTCGTCGTCAGACGTGGCCACGAACAGCAGGTTGGAGGCGGCCCGGGGGCCGACGACCTGATCGAGCGTGGCCCGGCTCACGTGCACGTAGAAGCTGGTGAAGCTGCCGTCTGCCACCGCGGCGATGGTCAGCTGGCGGGTGCGGCCGCTCTGAGGGTCGCGCATGGTCAGCTTGGTGCCCGGCTTTGGTGTGGCCTGGGGCGGGCCGCCGCCGCCGGTCTGCAGGAAGAACTCGTGGATGATGATCTGATCGGGTTCGGCCGATACCGCCTTCCACACATCGGCCTCCTTCGGGAAGCGGGCCTCGTCCCAGTCGGTGAGGCCGGGCGGGCCCCGCTCGGCCAGGACGCGGTCGAACCCGGCCACCGGCCAGTCCTGGAAGCCCTCGGAGAAGCCCGCCACCTCGAACTGGACGTTGGTGACGGCCAGCTCGCTCACCGCCTCGACTCCAGGGAGGTTCCGGACCTCGGCGGGCGGCACCGGGTTGGTGTCGTTGCTGCGCACCTGCACCTGGAAGGCTCCGGCGCTGTCGCGGGTGAAGGTGTCGGTCTGGCTGGAGAAGAGCGAGCTGAGCACCACGATGAACGTGAGGATGAATACGACCATGGCGTACATGGCCAGGATGGCTCCGGTGCGGAAGCGCCGGGCCAGCGGGTAGGCCAGGCCCAGGCGCAGCGACATGGCCGAGGCGCCGCCCCCCAGCACCCGAACGACCCGGCCGATCGTCTCCAGGTTCACGATGAGGATGGCGATGGCGGCTGAGACCAGGACCACTCCCTGCAGGGCGAACACCGTGATCTCGGCCGTCTCGAAGACGTCGGGCAGCAGCCCGAAGCACAGAACGCCCCAGGCGATGGTGGCGGCCGCGGCCAGGGTGGTGGCCACCCGGGCCGGCAGCACCACGGTGAGGGTCAGCCCGAGCCCGAGGCAGAGCACGGCCGGCCCGGCCAGGGCCGTCTCGGGCTGCTCGCCGTTGATCCCAGAGGCGGTGATCGCGGCGCCGACGAGGGCGAGCAGGACGCCGAACACCCGGGCCGCCACCCGCTGCTTGGACGTGCGGGGCGGCTCCGGCAGGTCGCGGATGGCCCGGATCACGTTGAGCTTGGCGATGACCAGCGAGGACAGGACCACGGTGACGAGGGAGATGACGAAGCCGATGGTGAAGCCGCCCGTGAGGCTGGAGCTGTCGAAGGTGTAGCGAAGATCGAGCGAGAACTCATCGCCGGCCGAGCTGAAGATGTCGGAGGCGACGAGGATGATGGCCCGACCCACGCCGATGCCGACAACGGTGCCGAGCAGGGCGGACCCGAGGGCGTAGATCCAGCCCTCGAGCGAGAACGAGGCCACCAGGCTGGACCGCCGAAGGCCGACGGCCCGCAGCATCCCCAGGCTCACCTTCCGCTCCTGGGCCAGGGCCGTGAAGATGTTGACCAGCAGCAGCACCCCGGCGAGGACGCTGAAGAACCCGATCGAGGTGAACAGCTGGGTGAACTGCCTGCCGTTCTCGGTCGCCGCCTTGAGCAGGTCGGCCTTGACCGGCCGGATGGTGACATCCGGGGCGACCACCGTGCGCAGGGCGGTGAGCGCCTCGGGAGTGGCCTTGCCCCCGTCGAGCACCCCCCCGGGGTTGGAGATGGCGAGGACGAAGGTGGGCGGCGCAGCGTCGGATCCGACGGAGAGGCGCTCGGCCGTACCCGGGGCCACGAACAGGTTGGGCGCCCGGCTACCGCCGCCGAGCGAGGCCGCCGGGTCGAGGAGGCCGGCCACGCCCCGCCGGTCGAGGAGCCGGATCACCCGCAACGGCGTCTTCGCTCCGTAGGCGAAGACGTCGACCGAGTCACCGACGGCGGCGTCGAGGGTTCGGGCCAGGTCGCGCCCGAGGACCACCTCGCCCGGCCCCGGGGTGGCACCCTCGATCCCGGTGGCGTCGGCGTCGTCGCCAAGGGCCCGGGCCTGGACGAAGTCGACCTCGACCAGGAGGGCGGCCGGCTCGGCCCGCTCGGTTCCCTTGGCCGCGCTGACGGCTGCGGTGGTGATAGGCAGGGTGCCCTCGACCACGTTCTTCGGGAGCTGGCCCACCGAGCGGTCGAGGTCCGCCAGCGCCCGCTGGGTGGGTGCGCCGATGATCTCGTCGACGGGGCCGAGGCGGGTGAAGGCGCCGGCCCGGATCGAGGCGTCGAGGGTGTCACCGACGATGAACGAACCGGTGATGATGGCGGTGCCGAGCATCGAGCCGAGGATGACCAGGGCGGTCTCGCGGGGCCGGCGGAGAGAGTTGCGCACGGCGAGGCGGCGCAGCACGGGCTTGCGGGCCAGGACGTAGAGGAAGGGCAGCGAGTCGACCAGGACGAGCACGAGCGGGCTCACGCCGGCCGACGCCAGCGCTATGTGGATGTTGAGCAGGACCAGGCCTGCCACCACCACCCCGACCGCCAGCAGGGTGGTGCGCACCCGGCTTGTCGGCCGGGTACCGGTGGCGGTGGTCTCCGGGTTGGTCAGCGCGCTGCTCACAGCGTTTCCCGCCTTGCATCGAGACTCGCTGTCCGCCTGTCTTCCCTCGTCGCTCCGGCGGCGAGCAAAAAGCCGCTCGCCTTGTCGCTCCTCAGTCCAGACAGGCGACGCTCGCCTCTCGCGGGCTCGTTCGCTGCGCTCACAGGAGGTCGTCGCCGACGATGGCGCCGTCGCGCACCACGACCCGGCGCTGCGCGGTGGCTCCGATGGCCTCGTCGTGGGTGACGAGCAGGACGGTGAGGCCTTCGCCGTGCAGCTCTCTCAGAAGGTCCATGACCGACCCGGCCGTCTCCGAGTCGAGGTTTCCGGTGGGCTCGTCGGCCCACACGATGGCGGGGCTGCCGGCCAGGGCCCGGGCCACGGCCACCCGCTGCTGCTCGCCGCCGGACAGCTCGGGCGGGCGGTGGCTGAGCCGGTGGCCGAGGCCCACCCGCTCCAGGGTCTGCCCCGCCGCCGCCCGGGCCTCCTTCGGCGACCGGCCGGCGAGGAGCAGCGGCAGCTCGACGTTCTCCACCGCGCTGAACACCGGGATCAGGTTGAAGGCCTGGAAGATGAAGCCCATGGAACCGGCCCGGTGCCGGGTGCGGGCGGCGTCGGACATCCGGGTGATGTCGAGGCCGTCGACCTCGATCGTGCCCGCGTCGATGTCGTCGAGCCCGGACAGGCAGTTCAACAGCGTGGTCTTCCCCGAACCGGAGGGCCCCATGACGCTGACGAACTGGCCCCTGGGCACGTCGAGGTCGACTGCGGTGAGGGCGGTGACGGTCTCCGCCCCCGTGCGGTACACCTTGGTGACGCCGCGGGCAGCCAGAATGGAAGCGGCGGCGCCGTGGAGAGCGGGGAGGGTGGTTGGAACGGCCTCGGTCACGACAAGAGGCTAGGCAGCGGCGTGATGCTCCGGGCTGATCCCATCCGTGCGACTCGACCCGCTTGTGCTCTTGTGGGCGATGAGGCAGGATGACCGCCACTGACTGCGGTGAGGGGATGGACAATGGCGAAGAGAGCGGATCACAGTTGGTGGTCGTCCCGGCGACGGGTCGTGTCCGGACGAGCGCTGCTGGTGGGCGTGCTGGTCATCGTGGCCCTCCTCGGTCTCAGCGCCCGACCTGCCGCGGCCGCCGGAGGGCCGGTGATCCTGGGCGGCGACGACCTCACCGACCACGGCGGCCGTGACACTGCGACCAACGTCAACCTCGAAGGGTGGCTGTACCTGGAGAAGGCCCTCGAGAACATCAAGCCCTCGGTCACCCGGCCGGGCAACAACGGCTCCATCGCCGCGCTGGGCTCCACCGACTCGACCAATACCTCAGCGGACGCTGGCGCGGCCATGCACTTCGCGGCCCAGGACGCCGGCAGCGGCATCCCCGTCACCTACTACGACGGCGGTCCCGCCATGGAGCAGTTCTTCGCCGACCTGCGGTCGGGTGTGGCCAAGCCGGCGATCATCTGGATCGCCGGTAACGGGAGCAGCAACGACCTCTCGAGCGACGCCAGCGAGCCTCAAGCCCTGGTGAACAACGCCACGACCATCGGCGACTTCGTAAACAGCGGTGGCGGGCTGATGAGCCACGGATCCGAGTACGGCTGGCTGTTTGGGCTCTTCCCGAACGCGTCCGCACCTCCGGGCGGCGCCAGCGGCGACCTCGAACTCACCCCACAAGGCACGGCCGCGTTTCCCGGCCTTACCAACTCCGATGTCAACGCCGGGCCCTGGCACAACAGCTTCGAGGGTGACCTCGGCGGCCTGGCCACGCTGGTGCGCTCCACAACCGAGGTCGACCCCCAGGGCAACCCGGCCCGGGTGATCGTCGGCGGCGCCGGGGTCGTCCTGCCCGGCAGCATCGTGCTCGACCCCCCGACCGCTCAGAACTTGGTGGGCACCTCCCACACCGTCACGGCCACGGTCCGCAACGACCAGGGTCAGGTGCAGACGGGGACGCTCGTCACCTTCACCGTGATCTCCGGGCCGAACCAGGGCGACACCGGCACCGGCACCACCAACTCCGGCGGCCAGGCCACGTTCAGCTGGACCGGTGACGGTGGTGAAGGCGTGGACACCGTCCAGGCCTCCTTCGTCGACGCCTCGAGCAACACTCGGACCACCACGGCGACCAAGACCTGGTTCACCGTCGTCCCGATACCGATCCTCTCGCCCACCAGCCTGCTGCCGGTCCTCATCGCCTCCGGCCTGGTCGTGGTCTGGCGCCGCCGCCGCCGCCAGCTCGCCTGACCCGAAGCTCGATCGCCGGCACGCCTCGCGACCTCAAGCGAGCATGAGGTCGGGCGGGTACGTTCGGCCTGTGGACCGGGACCTCACGATCGGGGCGCTGAGCGAGCGGACGGGGGTGGCCACCTCGGCGCTGCGGTTCTACGAGGAGCAGGGGGCTCATCTACGCCAGCCGGTCCGAGGGCGGCCAGCGACTGCGGGACCGCCTGACCGGCTGCATCGGCTGCGGCTGCCTGTCCCTCAAGGTGTGCCAGCTGGCCAACCCCGATGACCGGGCCGGTGAGCTCGGGCCAGGCCCGAGGTGGATCCTGCAAAACCCTTGACTTCAAGGGCACTTCAACTACTACGGTCCGATCGCTGCGCCAGACGGTGGGCATGGTCACCCAGGACGGCCACCTGTTCCACGACACCGTTCGAGAGAACCTGCGCTTCGCTCGGCCCGAGGCCACCGACGACGAGCTGTGGGGCGTGCTGGCCCAGGCCCGCCTGGCCGAGGCCCGTTAGGGGTGCAGGGCCTGGCGGTGCCAACCTGTTGGGGTGCACGCCACGCTCCCCCCCTTCTTCTGGCCGCTCGGCGACGGGCCCGAGCCGGCCCCGCCGCCGGCGGGCCTCCAGGTCCTGGGCCACGACGGGACGTCGTGGTTCCTGGTGCGACCTGACGGCAGCGTCTCGTCGGTCAACCCGACGTCGGCCTTCGACACCCGCTTCGTCAACTCCACGGTGGCCCTGTTCCTGGCCAGCCTCGACGCCCTGGCCGAGCGACGACCACGGCTCGGCTCCTCCGACGGCGAGATCGGCCTCGACGCCGTCCAGAGCCTGCGCCACGAGCTCAACCGCCTCGACATCGCCTGCCTGGGCGATCAGGACCACTGGTGGGGCGCCCTGCTCGACCGCCTCGAGGACGAGCTGCCCTAGCTCGAGCTCAGGCCGCCTCCTGACCACGAGGGGGTTCTGCGGTGACGCTGGGGCCCGTCGGGGCCGGGGCCTGCCTCCGGTGGGCGGACCCCGGCCGCGGTCCGCTCTCACCGAGCTCCATCTGGCCGAGGGCGGCGCCCAACCGGAGCAGGGGCCAGACCGGGTCGAGCCTGCCGGTGCGGGGCGCAGCGGGGTGGGCGTGGTGGGAGTTGTGGTAGCCGTGGCCGAGCAGGAGGAGCGACAAGAGCGCCGAGTCGAAGCCGGGGTGGTCGGGGTGGGGCTTGGTGCCGTAGAGGTGGCCGACGGTGTTGATCAGCCCGCCCAGGCCCATGTAGCAGACGAGGTGGACGGTCAGCATCACCAGCACCTGAAGCGGGCCGCAGGTCACCAGGTAGAAGGCGACGACCAGGCTGCGCAGGGCCCAGATCCCTGGGCCCGCCGGGCCGTTGGCTGGCAGGCGACGCTTGGCCACGGCGAAGAGGTACGGGGTGGCGGCCATGATGGTGAGTGGGTGGCGCTGCACGGGCGAGTGGGGATCGAGCGGGGTGTCGGCGTGGCGGTGGTGCAGCCGGTGCACGGCGGCCCACGACTCGGGGTCGGTCCCGACGATGACCCGGAAGTAGACATCGAAGAACACGGCCGGGGCCCGGTGCAGGCGGAAGGCCCGGTGGGCCAGGTAGCGGTGGCAGTAGATCTCGGTGACGACCGCAGTGAAGATGGCCGAGGCCACACCGATGGGGATGCCGACGGGGAGGGCGTACAGAGCGATGCGCCGAATGCTAGGCACCCGAGCCCCTGGCCGGCCGGTCCGGTCTCCAGCAGTGTTCATCGACCGTTGGGCGACTGTTCACCCGGAGGCCAGAGGGACGAGCGGTGCGGTTCCTACGGTGCCGACCGATGCCTGGAACCACCTCCCTCACCGCGTCGCGCCGCACCTGCGCCATCGCTGCCTCCGCGGCCCTGATCGCCGGCTTCCTCGGCCTGGTCGTCCCGGTCGCGCCCGCGTCGGCAGTCGAGCCGTGCGACAACATCGTGGTCAGCCGAGTCGGTGACGGCGCGGCCGCACTGACCAGCGCGGGCACAGCGGTGTTCCTTCCGGCTGTACGACACCACCACCTCGGGGATGCCGGTGGCCTCGTTCGACTTCACCGCCGCGCTGAACCTCACCGACACCTCCGGCGGCGCGCCCCGGAAGGTCGACATCGAGGCCTCGGCCCGGGTCGGCGACCGCATCTACTGGATGGCGTCGCACGGCAACTCCTCGGGCGGCAGCAACCGGCCCAACCGCCAGCGGCTCTTCGCCACCGACGTCACCGGCACGGGCTCGGCGCCGGCCAGTACGGCCTGGCCGACGGCACCCGGCTCAACGGTCTGGGGGAGCTGCCCGCCACCGACGTGGGCGACTCCTTCGGCGGCGACGTCACCGGCATCATGTTCTACGACTTCGGCAACTACGTCCTGCTCCCGTCGGCCGCCCTCCCCCCGCTGGTGGACGGCGGCCTGCAGCGTGAGGTGACCCCGCTCACCGGCGGCCGGCCCGGTCAGCTCACCGTGGGCACGTTCAACGTGGAGAACCTCGACGTCCTCGAGCCCCAGGAGAAGTTCGAAGCCCTCGCCGCCCTGCCTGACGGCCCCACCTACCAGTTCCGCCAGATCGACCCGGTGAACAACGCCGAC
>JBBSKY010000036.1:0-29043 GCA_038255915.1 Acidimicrobiales bacterium
ATGCTCGCCGCCTACAAGCGGCTGCCCGAGGCCGAGGAGTTCGCCCGGGTCGAGATCTACCCCGACACCTTCGAGATCCGGATCATCGCCCAGGAGCTCGACGAGGACTTCAACGTCCTGCGCGAGTGGGACGACACCCCGAACGAGACCTTTATGCAGCGGGTGATGGCCCAGACCGTGAAGCAGGTGATGAGCCAGCGCATCCGCGAAGTTGAGCGCGACCAGAAGTACGAGGACTACGCCGGGCGCGAGGGCTCGATCGTCACCGGGATCGTGCAGCAGGTCGACCAGCGCTTCACCCTGCTCGACCTGGGCAAGGTCGAGGCGCTGCTGCCCTCGGCCGAGCAGGTGCCCCACGAGCGGTTCGAGCGCAACGCCAGGCTGAAGGCCTACATCGTCGAGGTCCGCAAGACCACCAAGGGCCCCCAGATCGTGGTCAGCCGCACCCACCCCGGGCTCATCCTGCGCCTGTTCGAGCTGGAGGTCCCCGAGATCGCCAACGGCATCGTTGAGATCCGGGCCTGTGCCCGCGAGCCGGGCCACCGCACCAAGATCGCTGTCTACTCCAACGACCAGAACGTCGACCCGGTGGGCTCGTGCGTCGGGGCCCGGGGCGCCCGGGTGCGCATGGTCACCAACGAGCTGCGGGGCGAGAAGGTGGACATCGTCCCCTTCAGCGACGATCCCGGCGAGTTCGTGATGCGGGCCCTGCAGCCGGCCAAGGTGAAGGAGGTGCGCCTCGACGACGAGCTCGGGGTGGCCACCGTCATCGTCAACGACTACCAGCTGTCGCTGGCCATCGGCCGGGAGGGTCAGAACGCCCGGCTGGCCGGGCGGCTGACCGGCTGGGAGATCCAGATCAAGTCCGAGGCCCAGCTGGCCGAGGAGGAGGCCGGCTACGCCGAGGGCGAGTGGGTCGAGCGCGAGGGCGGCGAGATGGTGTGGGTGCCCGCCGACGGCAGCGAGGCCATGTCGATGGAGCAGTACTACGCCGGCCCGGGAGAGACCCCGGACGAGCCGGTGGCCGCAGGTGACGTCAAGGTCGACGCTGACACCGCTGACGACGCTGACACCGCTGACACCGCTGACGACGCCATGGCTGCCGCTGATGTGGCGCCGGCCGACTCCGACAGCGCGGCGGCGACTGACGCGGCCTCGGCCGGGACCGACTCGGCCGTCCCGCCCGACGAGACCCTGGCCAGGATCGACGCCGCCATCTCCAACGACGACGACGTCGTCGCCGAGATCGACGCGGCCATCGCCGAGACGTCCGACGCCGTGGTCGCTCCGCCCGAGGTCGCCGCGCCCGATCAGGTCGATTCCGACCAGGGATCGGGCTCGTAGGCCAGCCGCGGCGGACCTGCGTGGGCTGCCGGGCTCGCCGGCCCCAGGACGAGCTGGTCCGCATCGCCCGGGCCGACGGTGGCCAGCTGGCCGTCGGCCGGGTCTTGCCGGGTCGGGGAGCCTGGTTGTGCGCCGCCTCGCTGGGGCCGTGCCTCGACCTGGCCGTGCGGCGCAAGGCCTTCGGGCGGGCCCTGCGGGGTGACCTGGCGACTGACGCGACGGCGCGGCTTCGCGGGTACCTCGCCGAACGTGCGAGACTGTGACGCTGAACGCCCACAGGAACTACCCAGGGGGCTCCCATGCACATGCACAGAGCAGGACACGCCGTGACCGGCTGACCAGCAACGACGAAGACCCAGAAGAGGTGAAGGCAGGACTTGGCGACCAAGAAGATCCGTGTGCACGAGCTCGCCAAAGAGCTCGGCCTCACGAACAAGGAAACCCTCGACCTCTCGGTCGACCTGGGCATCGGTGTGAAGAGCCACTCCAGCTCCATCGAGGACCCCCAGGCTGATCGCGTCCGACGCAAGGCCGACCAGCTCGGCATCCGCCGCGACGTGCAGCCCGACGAGCCGAGGAAGGACGCGCCCCCCGAGCCGTCTGCCGCCGCTCCGCCGCCTCCGCCTTCTCGGCCAGTGGCTCCGCCGCCTCCGCCCCAGGCCGCCGCACCAGCGCCTGTGGCTCCGCCCGTGGCCCCGCTCCCGCGCCCGGCGGCGGCTGAGGCGCCCCGCCCGGTGGCTCCGCCGCCGAGCCCGGTCAACCTCCCGGCGCCCAGCACGCCCGCCGCCCCCCCGCCCCGCCCCCCCTCGCCGCCGCCGCCCGCCGCGCCTCCGCCCGGTCGCGCTCCGGTCACCGCCGGCGGTGGCCGCAACGCGCCCCTGCCCGCGCCGCCGATGCGGCCCGTGCCCCCGCCGCTCGCGCGCCCGGCCGAAGCCCCCGTCGCCCGCGCCGGTGAGACCGGCGCGCCGCCGCGGCCGTCCGGTGCACCCCGTCCCGGAGGCGCCGCAGGACCGGGCGGCCGTCCGGCCCCCCCGCCCCAGGCCCGCCCCATGTCGACCACCGGCAAGCCGATCCCGCCGCCCCCCGGCCAGCGGGGCCGTCCGCAGATGTCGCCCACCACGGGCAAGCCCATCCCGCCCCCGCCCGGCCTCGGTGGCCGGCCCAACCCGCCCGGCAGCCGTCCCGGTGGTCCCACCGTCGGCGGCGCCGCCACCCGTCCCGGCTACGGCGGGGGCATGCGCACCGGTGGTCCCGGCGGCGCCGGCGCCGGCGCCCGTCCCGGCTACGGCGGCGGGGCCCGTCCCGGCGGCCCCAGCACCAGCGGCGCCCCCGGTGGTCGCCCCGGCGGCGGAGGTCCCGGCGGTCCCGGCGGGGGTGGCGGCTTCGGCGGCCGCCCCGGAGGTCCCGGCGGCGGTGGCTTCGGCGGCCGTCCCGGCGGCGGCCCCGGCGGCCGTGGCCGTCCCCAGCGCGGTCGGCGCCGCAAGCGCCGCCTCAGCGAGGAGGACCTCAAGGAGAAGGAGCTCACCCGCTACAGCCGGGTCGACGCCCCGATCCCCGAGGGTGAGATCGTCATCGAGCGGGGCTCCACGGCCCAGGACATCGCCCCCAAGCTGAACCGGACGCCGGCCGACGTGCTGCGCTTCCTGCTCCAGCACGGCGAGATGGTCACCGCCACCGTGCCTCTCTCCGACGAGGCCATCGAGGTCTTCGCCAGCGAGCTGGGCGCCGAGGTGGTGCTGGTCGAGCCGGGCACCGCGCAAGAGGCCGAGCTGGCCCTCAAGTACTTCGACGACGAGGACGACCCCGAGGAGTCGCTCAAGCCCCGGCCCCCCGTCGTCACCGTCATGGGCCACGTCGACCACGGCAAGACCACCCTGCTCGACAAGATCCGCAAGACCAACGTGGTCGCCGGCGAGGCCGGTGGCATCACCCAGCACATCGGGGCCTACCAGGTCACCCTCGACGGCCGGGCCATCACCTTCATCGACACCCCGGGGCACGCCGCCTTCACCCAGATGCGGGCCCGGGGCGCCCAGGTCACCGACATCGTCATCCTCGTGGTGGCGGCCGACGACGGGGTCATGCCCCAGACCCGGGAGGCCATCGCCCACGCCCAGGCCGCCGAGGTGCCGATGGTCGTGGCCATCAACCGGATGGACCGCGAGGACGCCAACGCCGACCGGGTCAAGCAGCAGCTGGCCGAGCTCGGCCTGAACCCCGAGGACTGGGGCGGCGACGTCCCCATGGTTCCCATCTCCGCCCTGCGGGGCGAGGGTGTGTCCAGCGTCCTCGAGCAGGTGCTCCTCCAGGGCGACATCGCCCTCGAGGGCGAGCTGGTGGCCAACCCGGACGGCAAGCCGATGGGTGCGGTCCTGGAAGCCAACCTCGACGTCGGCCGGGGCCCCGTGGCCACCGTCATCGTCGAGAACGGCACCCTGCGGGTCGGTGACTTCGTCGTGGCCGGCTCCGCCTGGGGCAAGGTGCGCGCCCTCATCGACGACGCCGGCAAGCAGATCAAGTCGGCCGGCCCATCCACCCCGGTTCGGGTGCTCGGCTTCAACGAGCCCCCCTCGGCCGGCGACGAGTTCCGGGTCACCAAGGACCAGGCCACGGCCCGGACCATCGGCGAGCTGCGGGCCAACTCCAAGCGCTTCCGCGAGCAGCGGTCCACCGCCTCGGTGATGGGCCACGTGGGCGCCGGCGCCAAGCTCGAGGACATCTTCGAGCAGATCCAGTCGGGGGGCACCGCCACCCTCAACCTGATCGTCAAGGCCGACGTCCAGGGCTCCCTCGAAGCCGTCACCGAGAGCCTGCGCAAGCTCGAGCGCGACGAGGTGAAGCTCAGCTTCGTCCACCGGGCCGTGGGCGGGATCACCGAAAACGACGTGCAGCTGGCGGCGGCGTCCAACGCCACCATCATCGGCTTCAACGTCCGCCCCGACCGCAAGTCCCGCGAGGCGGCGCAGCGCACCGACGTCGAGATCCGCACCTACGAGATCATCTACAAGCTGCTCGAGGACGTGGAGTCGGCCATCGTCGGCATGCTCGCCCCCGAGTTCGAAGAGGTCATCACGGGCGAGGCGGAGTGCCGCCAGATCTTCACGGTCCCGAAGATCGGTGCCATCGCCGGCTGCTACGTGCGCTCGGGGGTCATCACCCGGGGGTCCAAGGTCCGGTTCCTCCGCGACGGCGTCATCATCTGGAAGGGCGCCATCACCTCGTTGCGTCGCTTCAAGGACGATGCACGCGAGGTGGCGGCCGGGTTCGAGTGCGGCATCGGCCTCACCAACAACCAGGACCTGCGTCCCGGCGACATCATCGAGACCTTCGACGAGCGGGAGATCCCCCGCACGTGAGGGTGAGGGCGGCGACCGTGCACCCCGTCTCAGGCTGACGTGCACGCCGCCGCCCTCGAGGTCGACCTCCGGCTTCCCCACTCGACGTCGCTCAAGGACAAGCGGGCCGTGCTCCGCAGCCTCCTCGACGGCGCCCGCAACCGCTACCGCGTCGCCTCGGCCGAGGTGGGCCACCAGGACCTGCGCCAGCGGGCCCTCCTCGGCTTCGCCACCGTGGCCGGCTCCCCGGCGCAGGTCACCGACGTCCTCGACGAGGTCGAGCGCTTCGTGTGGAGCTTCCCCGAGATCGAGGTCATCACCACCGACCGCGCGTGGACGGGCTGACGCCCGCCGCCGCTCACTCGCTCGCTGCGCTCGCTCCGTTCGGGCGGATCTGGACGACGGCCTTCGGCCGGCTGGATGCCTTGTCACGGCGGGCGAGCAAGCTCGCCTCTTCGCCGCCTGACGAGGGGGCTCCGCAAGCTGCGCCCCCTCGAGCTCCCCCCAGGCCCGGCCATGGTTTCGCTGAATGCCGTGCGGCCTACCATGGGTCGACGTGGCACGAGCCGGCGGGGCGTCTGATCGGGGGTACAAGCGCACGGACCGGTTGAACGAGCTGCTGCGGGAGGTGGTGGCTGACGAGCTGGAGCGGATCGGGGACGATGACGACATCCGGCTGCGGCTGGTGACGATCACCGGGGTGTCCACCGTGGCCGACCTGGCGGTGGCCACCGTCTACTACGCCACCCTCGGCGACGAGACCGAGGTGGCTGCGGCCCTGGTCCGTCACCGCCACCGGCTGCAGCGGGCCGTCGCCGCCCAGGTGCGGGCCCGGCGCACGCCCATACTGAGCTTCCGGGCTGACCCGGGGATCCTGGCCGGCCGCCAGGTCGACGCCCTGCTGCGCGACCACCCGGTCCGCGACGACGAGGTGCCCTTCGACCCGTCGCTGTACCGCGACATCGAGGGCGCCGCGGCCGACGACGGGCTCGCCGAGCCCCCCGACGACGGCGGGATCCGTGGCTGAGGCGGTGCTCGAGGCCGCCCTCGACCGGGCCGCGGCCGTGGTCGAGGGGCCGGAGCCGCTGCTGCTCACCTGCCACCAGGCCCCCGACGGCGACGCCCTGGGGTCCACCCTCGCCCTCCACCACCTGTGCCGCAGCCAGGGGCGCGACAGCCAGGCCACGTGGAGCGAGCCGTATGAGGTGGCGCCCCACTACCGCTTCCTCCCCGGGCTCGACCTGTGCACCAAGCCGGCCGACGCCCCCCCGGAGCCGCCGGTGGTCGTCACCTTCGACTGCGGGTCCCTCAGCCGGCTCGGCGACCTGACCGACCGGGCCGCCTGGGCCCGCGACCACGGCCAGCTCGTCGTGATAGACCACCACGCCACCAACGACCGCTTCGGCTCGCTGAACGTGGTCGACGAGCAGGCCGCCGCCACCGTCGTGCTGGTCCACCGCCTGGCTCAGCGCCTGGGCTGGCCCCTCACCCGCGACGTGGCCCAGTGCCTGTACACGGGCCTGGTCACCGACACCGGCCGCTTCACCCACGCCACCACCACGCCGGCGGTGTTCGCCCTGGCCGAGGAGCTGGCCGGCTTCGACCTGCCGATCGCCTCGATCACCCGCCAGCTGTTCGAGACCCACCGGCTGGCCTACCTCCACCTGGCCGGCGAGGCCCTGATGCGGGCCCGTCTGGTGCCCAGCCTGTCGTTCGTCTCCACCTGGGTGGATCGCAACGACCTGGAGCGCCACGGCGTGGGCATCGACGAGGTCGAGGGCCTCATCGACCTGGTCCGCCGCACCTCCGAGGCCGACGTGGCCTGCGTGGCCAAGGAGGCCGACGACGGGGTGCGGGTCAGCCTCCGCTCGGTCACCCACCAGGAGGACGGCCGTGAGTGGGGCGTCGACGTCGGCGCCGTCGCCGCCCGCCTCGGCGGCGGCGGCCACCGCTATGCCGCCGGCTTCTCGATGGCCGCCCCGGTGCCCGAGGTGCTGGCCGCGGTCGAGGCGGCGCTGGCGGAGCATTTGCGGTCACAGTGACCGCCGGACAGGCCGGCGCCCCGAAGAAGGCCGCGGTGCACGGCCTCGCCGTGGTCGACAAGCCGACCGGGTGGACCAGCCACGACGTGGTGGCCCGCTGTCGACGCCTGCTGGGAACCCGAAAGGTCGGCCACTCCGGCACCCTCGATCCCGGCGCCACCGGGGTCCTGCTCGTCGGCGCCGGCCACGCCACCCGCCTGCTGCGCTTCCTCGGCGACCTGCCCAAGACCTACGTCGGCGAGGTCGTGCTCGGCTCCACCACCACCACCCTCGACGACGAGGGCGAGGTGCTGGACCGCTTTCCCATGGAAGGGGTGACGCTGGAGGCAGCCCGGGCGGCCTCGTCGGCGCTGGTGGGCGACATCCAGCAGGTGCCGCCCATGGTGTCGGCCGTGCAGGTGGGCGGCAAGCGCCTTCACGACCTGGCCCGCCAGGGCATCGAGGTCCATCGCGAGCCCCGCCCGGTCACCGTGCACTCGCTCCGGCTCGACCCCACCGACGACCCCCTGGTGCTGCGCCTGGCCGTCACCTGCTCCACGGGCACCTACGTGCGGGTGCTGGCCGCCGACCTGGGTGCCCTGCTCGGCGGCGGCGCCCACCTGCGCCGGCTGCGGCGCACGGCGATCGGGCCCTTCGACGAGGCGGCGGCCACCCCGCTCGACGACGTCGGGCCCCACAGCCTGCTGCCCGCCCTGGCCGCAGTGGCCCACCTGACCCGGGCCGCGGTGGGGGAGGAGGGCGCCGCCGACGTCCGCCACGGCAAGGTGCTGCCCAGCTTCGAGGGCGACGGGCCGTGGGCGGTGACCGGGCCCGAAGGCAGCCTGCTCGCCGTCTACGAGCCCTACCGCCCCGGCCTGGCCAAGCCCACGGTCGTGCTCCCCCCCGACTCGTAGGCTTCGCCTCCGTGGACGTGGTCACCGAGCCCGGCCGTTGTCCCTCGCCGCCGAACGGGACCGTCGTCACCATCGGGGTCTATGACGGCGTCCACCTCGGCCATCGGGGCGTGCTGGCCGAGGTGCGCGACCTGGCCGACAAGCGTGGCTGCGACACCGCCGTCGTCACCTTCGAGCCCCACCCGGCCCTCGTCGTGCGCCCGGACTCGGCGCCGCTGCTCCTCACCGACCTCGACCAGAAGCTGGAGCTGCTCGAGGCGTGCCGGGTCGACCACGTGGTGGTCGTCGCCTTCGACCAGGCCCGCAGCCGCCAGTCGGCCGGCGACTTCGTGGCCGAGACCCTCGTCGGCTGCCTGCGGGCCCGGGCCGTGGTGGTGGGCCACGACTTCCACTTCGGCCACCGCCGCCAGGGCACGGTGCCGTTCCTGGTCGAGCAGGGCGGCCGCCACGGCTTCGACGTCCTCGGCCTCTCTCTCCAGGCCCAGGCCGGCGCCCCGGTGTCCAGCACCCGCATCCGCCACCTGCTGGGCGAGGGCGACGTCGCCGGCGCCGCCGCCCTCCTCGGTCGCCCGCATGAGGTGCGCGGCATCGTCGCCCACGGCGACGCCCGTGGCCGCGAGTGGGGGTTCCCCACCGCGAACGTCGCCGTGCCCGCGGGGATCTGCCTCCCGGCCGACGGCGTCTACGCCGGGTCCTACGGCCACCCAGACGGCACCGAGACCCCTGCCGCCATCAGCCTCGGCCGGCGCCCCCAGATCTATGAGGAGAAGGGCGAGCGCCTGCTCGAGCCCCACCTCCTCGACTGGGACGGCGACCTCTACGACCAGCCGGCCAAGGTCCGCTTCACCCACCACCTCAGGGGCCAGGAGCGCTTCCCCGACGTCGACGACCTCCTCGCCCAGATCGCCAGGGATGTCACGCAGGCCCGCATCCTCCTCGGGATCGCCGGCTGAGCCCCTCACCTCAGCTCGGCGCCGAGACCCGGTGCCCCATCAGCTGGGCGGCGGCAGCCATCCGTTCGTCGTAGGTGACGACCTCGCCGAGGTCGTCACCCAGCTGCTCGGCGGTGGCCAGGTGGATGGCGTCGAGCGACCGCAGCTCGGCGGGCAGGAGGGCCCCGGCCCGGTGGAGCACCCGGTCGTTGATGCGCACGAGGTCCAGCAGAGCGAGCGCCCGACGTCCTGAGGCGACGGCCGCCTCGCCTCCCGGGAGCAGGGCACGAAGCACCTCGGTGCGGGCCAGGGCGCTCGACACCAGGGGCTGACGACGCCGGAGGTGCCTGCGAAGCGCAACCGACTCGGCTTCGCGAACGGCGAGCTTCACGATGGCCGAGGAGTCCAGGTAGGTAACCGCCATCAGCGCTCGTCGCCGCGCAGGCGTTCGAGGGCGGCGGACGGCAGCTCGGTCGCCGGCGCCAGCTCGAGGGGATCCGGCAGATCATCGAGGTCCAGGGTGGACGGCGTCACCTCACCGGCGGCCCGCATCCGTTCGAGAGGGCTCCCCTGGGGGAGTGGGGCGAGGAGGGCCACCGGGCGGCCTCGATCGGTGATCTCCACGGTCTCGCCCTGTTCGACCAGGCGCAGCAGCTCACTCGCCCGTTGCCTGAGCTCCCGCACCCCGACCGTCGTCATGTGATATATGTAGCACACCGCAGGGCGCTGACCGACGCACCGGGTGGCTGCTCAGTCCTCGGAGGACCCCGCTCGGCGGTTGCGCTTGTTCTCGCCGGTGCGGCGCTTGGCCTGGAGGCGGCGCTCGACGGCGCCCCGGCTGGGGCGGGTCTTGCGGCGGGTGCGGGCCACCACCAGGGCGGCGGCCACCTTGGCGGCCAGGCGCTCGAAGGCGAGGTCTTTGTTGCGGGCCTGGCTGCGGCTGTCCTCGGCCACCGCCCGCACCACCGGGCCCAGGCGGTCGAGCAGCAGGGCCCGCTGGGCGTCGCTGAGCGCCGCGGTGGTGCGCACGTCCCAGGCCAATTCGACCCGGGTCTCAGAGGTGTTGGCGTGCTGGCCCCCCGGCCCGCCCGACCGGCTCACCTTCACCACCACCTCGTCCTGGGGCACCTCCATGCGCGCCCAGCCTGGCAGGTCCTGCTACCGTCTCACGTCGGATGGTCGTGCGCTCGCGCGCCCAGCCGGAACACTCGTCAGGGCAGAAGGAGCTCATGGAAACCGCAGACATCGTTGCCGAGCATGGCAAGCACGGGACAGACACCGGGTCTCCCGAGGTTCAGATCGCCCTGCTCAACGGCCGCATCAAGCACCTCACGGAGCACCTGCGGGAGCACAAGCACGACCACCACACCCGCCGGGGGCTCATGCAGCTCATCGGCAAGCAGCGCCGGTTGCAGGCCTACCTGCGCAAGCACGACGTCGAGCGCCTCCGGGCCATCAACGCCAAGCTCGGCCTGCGGAAGTAACCACGTAGCAACCACGAGCGGCCGCCGGCCGCTCGTGTCGCATCTGGAGGGCGTCGTCGGACGGCAAGCCCGCCGGTTGCCGGTTGCGAGCCACCTGCCCGGGCAGGTGGTTGACAACTGGGAACCGACGCAAGGCCCGGTCCCGCCCTCCTCTGACAACCAAGAGGAGAACCTGCACATGGCAGATCCCACCCGCGTGTCCGCGCCCATCAGCGGCACCGACCAGTCCCTTTCGTTCGAGACCGGCAAGCTGGCCATCCAGAGCCAGGGCGCCGTGGTGGCCCAGCTGGGCCGCACCACCGTGCTCGTCACGGCCAACGCCTCGGCGCCCCGCGAGGGCATCGACTTCTTCCCCTTGACGGTCGACGTCGAGGAGCGCATGTACGCCGCCGGCAAGATCCCCGGCTCGTTCTTCCGCCGTGAGGGCCGCCCGAGCGACACCGCGGTGCTCACCTGCCGGCTGATCGACCGCCCCCTGCGGCCCTCGTTCGCCAAGGGCTACCGGGGCGAGACCCAGGTCGTGGCCACCGTCATCGGCGCCGACCAGGAGAACCCCCACGACGTCCTGGCCATCAACGGCGCCAGCGCCGCCCTCATGCTGTCGGGAATCCCCTTCGAGGGGCCCATCGGTGCCGTGCGCATCGGCTTCTCCCAGGACGGCGAGTGGCTGCCCCACGTCACCTACCAGGAGGGCGACCAGTGCACCTTCGAGCTGGTGGTGGCGGGCCGTGAGATCAACGGCGAGATCGCCATCATGATGGTCGAGGCCGGCGGCACCGAGAAGGCCTGGGACTACTACCTGGCCGGGGCCCCCAAGGTCACCGAGGAGGTCATCGCCTCCGGCCTCGAGGACGCCAAGACCTGGATCCGCGAGTCGATCCAGCTGCAGCACGAGCTGGTCAAGAAGGCCGGGGTGCACGAGCCCTTCGTGTGGGAGCCCGTGGTCGACTACGGCGACGACGTCGTTGACGCCGTCGGCAAGGTCGGCGTCGACCGCATCACCGCCGCCGCCGGCATCGCCACCCGCAACGAGCGCGAGGCCGCCCTCAGCGCCGCCGGTCGTGAGATCGCCGCCGAGCTCTCCGCCGCCGACCCGGCCCTGGCCGGGCGCGAGAAGGAGATCAAGGCCGCGGTCCGCAGCCTCACCAAGAAGCTGGTCCGCAAGCGCATCATCGCCGACGGCGTGCGCATCGACGGCCGCGGCCTGACCGACATCCGCACGGTCACCTCCGAGGTGGGCATCATCCCGACCGCCCACGGCTCGGGGCTGTTCCAGCGGGGCGAGACCCAGGTGCTCAACGTCCTCACCCTCGGCATGCCGCGGATGGACCAGCTCCTCGACACCCTCGGCATCGAGGACAAGAAGCGGTACATGCACCACTACAACATGCCGCCCTCGGCCAACGGCGAGACCGGCCGGGTTGGCTCGGCCAAGCGCCGCGAGATCGGCCACGGCCTGCTGGCCGAGCGGGCGCTGCTCCCCGTGGTGCCGAGCATCGACGAGTTCCCCTACGCCCTGCGCCTGGTGTCGGAGGTGCTCTCCTCCAACGGGTCCACCTCGATGGGCTCGGTGTGCGCCTCGACCCTGGCCCTGATGGACGCCGGTGTGCCGCTCAAGGCCCCCGTAGCCGGCATCGCCATGGGCCTGATCAACGAGGGCGATGAGTTCGTGACCCTCACCGACATCCTCGGAGCCGAGGACGCCTTCGGCGACATGGACTTCAAGGTCGCCGGCACCGCCGAGTTCGTCACCGCCCTACAGCTCGACACCAAGATCGACGGCCTGCCGGCTGACGTCCTGGCTGCCGCCCTTGGCCAGGCTCGCGAGGCCCGCCTGGCCATCCTCGGTGTCATGGCCAACGCCATCTCCGAACCCCGTGACGAGGTGAACGAAACCGCCCCGAAGATCGTCAGCTTCGAGATCCCGATGGACAAGATCGGCGAGGTGATCGGCCCCAAGGGCAAGGTCATCAACCTGATCCAGCAGGAGACCGGCGCCGACGTGAACGTCGACGACGATGGCGTGGTCGGCACCGTGACCATCGGCTCGAAGGACGGCCTGGCCGTGGCCGAGGCCCGTCAGCGCATCGAGCAGATCCTCGACCCGCCCCGGGCCGAGGTCGGCGACGTCTACCCCGGCCGGGTGGTGAACATCACCAAGTTCGGTGCGTTCATCAACATCCTGCCCGGGCGCGACGGCCTGCTCCACATCTCCAAGATGGGTGGCGGCAAGCGCATCGAGCGGGTCGAGGACGTCCTCGAGCTGGGCGGCGCCGTCGAGGTCAAGGTCGATGACATCGACCCCAACGGCAAGGTCTCCCTGTCGCTGAACACCCCCCTCGACATCCCCGAGGGAGTCGGCACGAACGGCGGCGGCGGAGGCGGCTCGTCCGCTCCCCGGCGCGAGCGGGGCGACCGCCCGGAGCGGGGCGACCGGCCCGATCGGGGCGAGCGCTCCGCCCGTCCTGAGCGGTCGGCGGCCCCGGCCAGCGGCGAGCGCCAGGGGCTGTTCTCCACGCCGGCCGAGCGCAGCAGCGGTGGCGGCGCAGCCAAGACCGTCGCCTTCGAGTCCGAGTTCGAGGCCGAGGTGGCCGGCGAGTTCGGCAACCTGGGCCCGGCCGAGGAGCCGGCCGACGGTGCCGGCCGGGGCGATGGCCCCCGCCGCAACCGCAGCCGTGGCGGTGGTGGTGGCGGCGGCCGTGGCGGGCGTTCCTGAACGAGGTTGAGCATCCAGCAGGCGCAGCTCGCCGGCGGGCTGCGGGTGGTGACCGAGCGGATGCCCGACGTCCGCTCGGTCAGCTTCGGGGTCGAGGTCGGCACGGGCAGCCGTGACGAGCCCGAGGCCATCGCCGGCGCATCGCACTTCCTCGAGCACCTGCTGTTCAAGGGCACCGAGGAGCGCAGCGGCCGGGAGATCTCCGAGGCGGTCGACGCCGCCGGCGGGGACATGAACGCCTGCACTGCCCGGGAGTCGACGATGTTCTACGTCCGGCTCCTGGGCGAGGATGCCGACCTCGGCCTCGACCTGCTGTGCGACACGGTGCTCCACCCGACCCTGGCGGCCGACGACCTCGAGGTCGAGCGCCAGGTCATCCTCGAGGAGATCCTCCAGCACGACGACGACCCCGGCGACGTGGTCCACGAGCGGTGGGCCGAGGCCCTGTTCGCCGACCACCCGCTCGGACGTGACCCGCTGGGCTCCCACGACAGCGTCACCCGCACCTCGGCCGGGGAGGTCCGGCAGTTCTTCACCGCCCACTACCGGCCCGGGAACATGGTGGTGGCGGCGGCGGGCAACCTCGACCACGACGAGGTAGTGGCCGCCGTCGAGGCCCGCTTCGCCGGCGGTGAGGGCGGAGCCGCTCCCGGTCGCACCACTCCAGGCGACGCCCAGGAGCACCTTGTCGTCGAGGAGGACGACACCGAGCAGGTCCACCTGGTGGTGGGCGTGCGGGGCCTGGCCCGCGACGACGACGACCGCCACGCCCTCGCCGTCCTCGAGCACGCTCTGGGCGGCGGCCTGTCGAGCCGGCTGTGGCAGAAGGTGCGCGAGGAGCGGGGGCTGGCCTACAGCGTCTACTCCTTCCGCAGCCAGTACCAGGGCAGCGGCACCCTCGGGGTGTACGCCGGGACGGCTCCGAAGCACCTCGAGGAGGTGCTGGGCCTGGTGACGGCTGAGCTGGACGCCGTCTGCGCCGGCGGGATCACCGAGCGGGAGCGTCAGATCGCCGTGGGCCACCTCGTCGGCGAGCTGGCCCTGTCGCTCGAGGACTCGGGCTCGCGCATGGCCCGCATCGGCCGGGCGGTGCTGGTGCACGGCGACGTCCGCACCTACGACGAGGTGGTGGTCCGCCTCCGAGCCGTCACCCTCGACGAAGTAGCGGCGGTGGCCGAACGCGTCCTCTCCCGCCCCCGCACCCTGGCCCTGGTCGGCCCGGTCGACGCGGCGATGCTCACCGGCTGGTAGTGGCCGATCGCCCCAGGGGGCGGCTGGCGCCGCGGCGACGGTGACCTACCCTCTCCGCCTCACTGGCATCGCAGCCGTCGCCGTGCTGTGGACGACCCTCCCGGTCGCCATGCTGCGGGCGGGCCTGGGCGTGGTCGACGACCGCCCCCTCAGCTACCTGGGCACCGATCCTCGTGGCATCGTGCTGTTCCGGGTCGGGCTGCTCGTCGCCGCCGTTGCGTTCTCGGCCTTCGCCTTTGCCGTGGCTCGCGGGCTGGCTCGACCGGAGGGCTTCCTGGCGCTGTTCCTGGTGGGCCAGGTGGGCCAGGTCGTGGTCGCCCTGGTGCCGATCGACGGCCCGTCCCATGTCGTGCACACCACGGCCGGCATCGTCCTCGGCCTCTCGTTGCCCCTGCTGATGTGGCGGTTCGCGGCCGGCCAGCCTGCCGGTCCGTGGCGCAGGAGGGCCTACCGGCTGCTGGGGCTGGAGGTCGCGGCCTGCGTGGCTGGTGTCGCCCTGTCGATGGCCGGGGCAGCCGTCGTCGCCGAGGTCCTCCCGGCCACCGGTTTCCACCTCTGGGTCATCCTCGTCGGTCTGCGCCGGCCGGCGCCGCCCGCGTCCTCGCCCCGACGCGACAGGCGGCTCCCGGCCTAGCCTTCCCGACTGTCCGGCGGGCGTGGCGCCCATGCAGGGACGGTCCTCCCGTTCCTGCGTCGAAGCAGACAGGAGACACGGGGATGCGGAGGGTCGAGCAGATCGAACGGGTGCGCTCCGATTCGGTGGTGATGGCCGAGATCCGCAGCCGGCGCCCCGAGGTGCGGGCCCTCATCGACGGCACCGGCCCGACGATCGTCGCGGCGGGTCCCGGGGGTGGCGGCCGGGTTCGGACCGAGTTCCTCACCGAGGCGATCGTGCTGCGGGAGGGCCGGCCGACCCTGCTGGCTCGAGACGACAGCTTCGAGCTGCCGCAGCTCAAGGAGTGGAAGGCCCGGTTAGTGCCGACCAAGTCCAAGATCGACCGGGCGATCCGATCGGTGGGCCGCCTCGAGGTCGGTTTCTCGGCCGCTCCCTATGTGGGAACAGCGTGGATGATCGCTCCCGGGGTCGCTGTCACCAATCGTCACGTCGCCATGGAGTTCGGGCGCAAGAGCGGCCGCGAGTTCATCATCCGAGCCAACCCGATCGGCCAACCGTTCGCCCCCCGCGTCGACTTCAAGGAGGAGTATGTCGCCGCCCGCCCCTTCGAGGTGAGCATCGATCGGATCCTCTTCATCGCCGATCTCGACGACGACGCCCCCGACCTCGCCTTCGTCCTGCTGTCCTCCGCCGACGGCCGCGCCCTGCCGCCTCCCATCCCGCTCTTCGACGGTGAGCCGGAGAGCGATCAGGTCGTCGTCGCCATCGGCTACCCGGCCGAGGACCCGCGCAACGACGCCGACGACCAGGCCCGGCTGTTCGGCGGCGTCTACGACGTCAAGCGGGTCGCTCCCGGCCTGGTCATGGAGCGGCTCTCCCCCGCCCTGTTCAGCCACGACTGCACGACCCTGGGCGGCAGCTCGGGATCGGTGATCCTCGATGTCGAGACCGGGGCAGCCCTGGGCCTGCACTTCGCCGGCAACTACCTCGACGCGAACTACGCCGTGTCGTCTGCCACGCTGGCCACCTACCTGGGTCGCCTGCGCCGCGGTAGCGCCACCACCGTCAACGCCCGGCTCGCCCGCAAGCCGGAACCGGAGCGCAAGGTCTCCAAGGACGAGGTCGCGTCCAGGAAGGGCTACGACAGCGGCTTCCTCGGCAGCCGCGAGCTCGCCGTCCCGCTGCCCAAGATGGCTCGCGGGCTCGCCTCCCTGGCGGTCCCGGTGGACCCCGCCAAGCGCGGCGCCGCGAAGTTCCTGCTCGACTACACCCACTACTCCGTGGTCATGCACGCAGAACGGCGGTTTCCGATCTTCGCGGCGGTGAACATCGAAGGGTCTGCCTTGCAGCGCATCAAGCGCTCGGGAGCCGAGCCCTGGGCTCTGGATCCCCGGATCCCGCCCAAGTTCCAGCACAACAACGTCCTCTACGCCGGCAACGACCTCGACCGCGGGCACGTCGTCCGCCGCATCGATCCCGCCTGGGGCACCGACGCCGCCGCCGGTGAACAGGACAGCTTCTTCTTCACCAACTGCACGCCGCAGCACAAGGACTTCAACCGGCGCCTCTGGCTGTCGCTCGAGGACTACGTCCTCGACAACGCGGCCACCGAGGGCTTTCGGGCCTGTGTCTTCAGCGGCCCGGTCTTCGCCGAGGATGACCGCAGCTATCGCGACGCCCTGCTCCCCGGTGCCTACTGGAAGGTGGTCGTGATGGTCAACGCCATCACCCGGGGCCTCAGCGCCACCGGCTACCTGGTGTCACAGGCCGACCTCATCACCAACCTCGAGTTCATCTTCGGCCAGATGAAGACCTACCAGGTGCCCGTCACCACCGTCGAGGCGAAGACCGGGCTCACGTTCGGCAAGCTGTCCGACCACGATCCCATCGGCCGCCACGAGGGTCTGCCCGTGCGGGAGATCGGCTCGGCGTCCGACATCACCATCTGACACCCCGGCCGTGCCGCCGTAGGGTCCTTCGGCGTGACCACGGTCGGGGTGCTCGGGGCTCGGGGGAGGATGGGGCGGGAGGTCTGCTCTGCGGTCGACGCGGCCGACGACCTGACGCTCGGGCCGCAGGTCGACGTCGACGGCCAGCTCGACGAGCTGTCCGGCAGCGACGTGGTGGTGGTCTTCACCGCCGCCGGCCAGGCCATGGACGGGCTGCAGTGGTGCGCGGCGGCCGGGGTGCACGCCGTGGTCGGCACCACGGGCTTCTCCGAGGACGAGGTGGCCGAGCTGCGGCGGCTGTTCCTCGGCCCACCCAACCTCGCCCTGGTGGCCAACTTCGCCATCGGCGCCGTCCTGCTGATGCAGCTGGCCGAGCGCTGTGCCGCCCACTTCGCCACCTGTGAGATCACCGAGCTGCACCACGACCAGAAGGCCGACGCCCCCTCCGGCACGGCCATCGTCACCGCTCGCCGCATCGCTGCCGCCCGGGGCGGTGAGCCGTGGGCGTCCGACCCGACGACAGCCGAGGTGGTGGCCGGCGCCCGGGGCGGCGTTGTCGAGGGGATCCACGTCCACGCCCAGCGCCAGCGGGGCATGGTGGCCAGCCAGGAGGTCGTCTTCGGTGCCGAGGGCCAGTGGCTGACGCTCCGCCACGACACCAGCAGCCGCGCCTCGTTCATGCCCGGCGTGCTGCTCGCCGTGCGGGCCATAGCGGGGCGTCCCGGGGTGACCCTGGACCTCGATCCCTTCCTCTGACCAGGGCTCCGCGGGCCCTGGCGGTCACCCGGCCTTGACGGACCGCGTCGGGAGCGTGGCGCCGTCCGGTGCCGTGACCAGGCAGCTCACGGTCCGGTCGCCGAGGCGCCAGCTCTGGTCGGTGGGGTAGAGGAAGACGACGTCGAACTCGTCCTCCCTGCCCGGGCCCACGTACCCCGCGAGACGTTCGGTGCAGCCGCCGCCGCCGAACCGCTTCACCTCGGCCTCGCCGGGATAGGCGCCGGAGCTGATCGGGAAGCTGGCGAACACCTCGGCGACGTGCGGCTCGGTGCAGGGCCCGACGCCGAGCGTCCTAGTCACGCCGTCGGGAAGCGACGTCGGGCAGTCGCCCGTCCGCAGCGCGGTAGCCGCGACCGAGCCACGGGCCACGACCGCCCCGTCGTCACCCCGGTCGGCGGTGTTGGCCACGCTGATGGCCACCGCCGCGGCGACACCCACGAACCAGAGGCTGCCGAGGGCGATGCCGGCGATGGCCAGGCCCCTTCCCCGTCGGCCCGAGCGCCGGATCCGCACCAGGGCGATGATGCCGAAGACGATGCCGAGGATCCCGGCGAAGACCGGGATGATGCCGAGCACCAGTGAGGTGATGGCGAGCCCGTCCCGGCCTTCCCGGCCGCTCGGGGCCGGCGGGCCCCAGGCCGGGCTCGGGCCGGGCGCCCCCCACTGGGGCGGCGGCGGCGAGGAGGGAGGCGGCGCCGACGGCGGCGCACCCCAGGCCGTGGGCTGCCAGGCCGGCCGCTCCGTCACGGTCGGCGTCTCGGGGGCCGGCGGCTGCCAGGTCAGCGTCTCGGGGGCCGGCGGCTCCTCGGCGGCAAGCGTCGGCGCCTCCCAGGCATCCGTGCCCGCCTCGGCGGCGGGCGCGGGGGGGATGCCTTGTCTGCGGGCCCCCTCCTTGCGGACGACCGGGCGGCGAGGCGGCCGGCTGGAGGTGACCGCGTCGGCGGTGGCGGGGGCCTGGTGGGCGGCCATGTAGGCAGCGACGGCGGCAGCCGGGAGCCGGCCCCGGTCGGCGACGGCGTGCCCGTTGGCCCGGGCCCAGGCGCGGATCTCGGCAGTGCTGGCCTCGCTCATCGCCCCAGCGTGCCAGGTAGAGGCCGAGAAGGTCGGATCTCGGGGCTTGTGCACCGAAGCCGGCTCAGAGGCCGACCTACCGCGGTTCGTCGCCCTCCGAGGCTTGGATCTCCTGCTTCAGGTCCGACAGCGAGCCGAGCTCGCTGGCGGGCTTGCCCTGCTTCTTCTTCAGCGCCGATTGCAGCGCGAACAGGGCCAGGGAGGCGGCGAGGATGGCCCAGCGGTTGCGGTCGAGGAAGCCGGTGACCGCCGAGATGGGAGCGATGAACGCCTTGCCGAACAGGCGGGCCAGGTAGAGCCGACCGATGGTGCCGATCGCGTTGAGGGCCAGGAACACCGGCACCGGCATCCCACTGGCTCCGGCCAGCAGGCAGACCGGGTTGTTGGGGGCGATCAGCACGATCGGGTAGCGGGCCTTGTTGAAGGCCTTCTCGAACCAGACGATCGAGGCGGCGCCATCGCCCAGCTTCCGCTCTATCCAGCGGAGCGCCGCATCGCCGTAGAACAGCCCGAGCAGGTAGAACAGCGGGTCGGCGACCAGCAGGCGGACGAAGCCGATCCCGTAGTAGGTGGCGGCGTCGAGCTGGTTGGTGACGCCGACCAGGACCCGGTTGGTGGAGTTGAGGGACAGCAGGAGCGCCGGGTGGCGCTCGACGAGCGTGGCGTAGAAGATGTTCCCGACGTTCGAGGCGACCACCAGGACGCCGACCGCGCCGAGGAGCACGGGCAGCACCCAGCGGGGGGGACGGCGTCGCTCGCCCGACGTCAGGGCCGGCTCGTGCGTCGGCTCAGCCACCGGGCCGACGGTAGCGTGCCGGAGGAGTCGGACGGAGCCCGCTGGCTGACCGGCGCCGCCGGCCTCGCCCGTCGCACGGCCCGGGTAGCCACGCCACGAAACCTACGCTGCCAGGGTGCCGCCGGAACCCGACCGGGTGCCCGTGGCATCGAGACCTTCGGGAGGACGCCGTGACCGACAGGACGACCGAGGCCGAGCTGATCGGGCGTGACGGGGTCGACGACCTCGAAGCCATCCTCAGCGTCACCACCCCCGACGACGGCTCGCTGGTCGCGGCGGTGCAGAGCGAGTTCGACACCGTCTTCACCTGGGACTACGAGAAGGGCGGCCGCCCCAAGCTGCACCGCCTGTACGAGAAGGCCAAGACCAGCATGTGGAACGCCGAGACCGATCTCGACTGGTCGATCCCGGTCGACCAGGAGGAGGTGGCCCGCAACAACGCCCTCGCCAACCCGGGCATGAACGGGAGCGTCGACATGACCGGCACCCCCTTCGCCAAGTGGGGCGACAAGGAGTGGCTGGAGTTCGGCGTCGAGTCCCAGAGCTGGATGCTCTCGCAGTTCCTCCACGGCGAGCAGGGCGCCCTGGTGTGCACGGCCCGCATCGTCGAGACGGTGCCGTGGATCGACGCCAAGTTCTACGCCGCCACCCAGGTGATGGACGAGGCCCGCCACGTCGAGGTGTTCGCCAAGTACATCGAGACCAAGATGAGCGGGCACTACCCGGTCAACGCCCACCTGAAGCTGCTGCTCGACGACATCATCCGCGACAGCCGCTGGGACATGACCTACCTGGGCATGCAGATCATGGTCGAGGGCCTGGCCCTGGCCGCCTTCGGCTTCATCCACCAACTGACCACCGAGCCGCTGCTGAAGAGGATGCTGCGCCTGGTGATGGCCGACGAGGCCCGCCACGTGGCCTTTGGCGTGCTCTCCCTCCAGGATTACTACCAGGAGCTGACCCAGGCCGAGCTGCGCGAGCGCCAGGAGTTCGCCTTCGAGGCGGCCGTGCGCATGCGCGACCGGTTCCTTCAGCAGGAGGTGTGGGAGCGGATGGGCGTGCCGGTGAAGGAGGCCGTCGAGCTGGTGCTGAAGTCCCCCGAGCGCCTGATGTTCCAGCAGATGCTGTTCTCCAAGATCGTGCCGAACTGCAAGAAGCTGGGCCTCCTGGACGCCGGCGACGGCTGGCTGCGCACCAAGTTCGGCGAGCTCGGCGTCCTGCAGTTCGAGGACTGGGCCGACACCGGCGAGGAGCACGAGATGTTCGCCCTGGCCAACGGCGAGGTCCCCGCCCCCTGACGCTGAGATGCAAGCCTCAGCGGCGTCGGCTCCGGCAGAGCAGGTCGTGGAGGACGGTGGCGGGCACCGGCCGGGAGAAGTAGTAGCCCTGGGCGCGGCTGCACCCGAGCCCGAGGAGGGTCTCGACCTGCCGGGCCGTCTCCACCCCCTCGGCCGATGTCGTCACGTTCAGAGCCTCGGCCAGGCTGCAGATGGCCTTCGCGATGGCCGAGTCATCCGGATCCTTGCCCAGGCCGTCGACGAACGACCGGTCGATCTTCAGGATGTCGACGGGGAGGCGCTTCAGGTAGCTCAACGATGAGTACCCGGTCCCGAAGTCGTCGACGCTCACCTGGACCCCGAGGACCTTCAACGCCTGGAGGATCTTCACGGCGGCCGGCGCATCCTTCATCAGGACGCTCTCGGTGATCTCGAGCTGGAGGGTGTGCGGCGGGACGCCGGAGTCCTGCAGTGCCTCGGCCACCAGCTCGACGAGGTCCGGTTGGGCGATCTGGCAGGCGGAGAGGTTGACGGCGATCTCCATCGGGTCACCCCTCTCATCACAACGCTGCCACCTGCCTACCTGGGACAGCGCCTCCCGCAGCACCCAGGCGCCGAGGGGGATGATGAGCCCGGTCTCCTCGGCGATCGGGATGAACCGGTCTGGAAGGATCAACCCGTGATCGGGGTGACGCCAGCGGACCAGCGCCTCCGCTCCGTCGATGTGGCCGGTGGGCAGGTCGATGACCGGCTGGTAGTGCACCTCGAGCTCGCCCTCGGCGATGGCCCGCCTCAGGGAGACCTCGGTGCTCAACCGCCCTATGGCCTTGGCGCGCATGGAGCTGGCGAACACCGCCGGTCGATCCCGGCCGTTCTCCTTGGCTCGATACATGGCCGCGTCCGCATCCCGCAGCAGCGACTCGGCCGAGACCAGTGGCGAGGTGGCCAGGGCGATCCCGGTGCTCACGGTGACGACCAGGGTGCCGGCGTCGCAGGTGAGGGGCTGGGCCATCGCCTCGCCGATCCAGTGGGCCATGCCGAGTGCATCCACCTCCCCAGCCAACCCTTCGCAAAGGATGACGAACTCGTCACCACCGAACCGGGCCAGGGTGTCTCCGAGGCGCAGGCACCCTCGCAGCCGGTCGGCCATGGCCAGGAGGACCTGATCGCCTGCTGGGTGGCCCAGGCTGTCGTTCACGACCTTGAACCTGTCGATGTCGACGAAGAGCAGCCCGACTGCCGAGGGGCTCCGCTCCAGCCGAACCAGGGCCTGGCTCAACCGATCCAGGAGGAGCACCCGGTTGGGGAGACCGGTCAGAGGATCGTGTAGCGCCTGGTGAGCGAGGGCCTCCTCTGCCGCCACCTGTTGGGTGACGTCCTGGGCTGTTCCCCGCATGCGGGTGGAGGCACCGTGTCGGCCGGGCTCGATGCGACCCTGTGATCGCAGCCACCGCCTCGTCCCGTCAGGGAGGAGGACGCGATGGGTCAGGTCGAGCGAGCTGTCGCTCCCAGGGTCTCCGTCGAGGAAGTCGACCAGCTTCCCGCGCTCCTCGCATCTCGAGCGAGCACTCGAAGAAACTCCGATGATCAGTCCAAAGACCAGCTGGCCGCGTCGCTCTCATCCTGTTCCGATCGGTCGCTCGAGGAGTACCGGTCCACCGTCATCTGAGGAATCGGCCTCCCGCACGCCTACCTGAGCGTACGTGACGAAGGGGGTGCACGAGTCGCCTTGTGCCCACCAGTACGTTCGGGCACGGTGGCCGTGGACGGGGTCGTGGTCGAGGCCGACGGCCACGAGGTGGCCATCGGCCACCCGGACAAGGTCTTCTTCCCGGAGCGGGGCGAGACCAAGCTCGACCTGGTCCGCTACTACCAGGCCGTGGCCCAGCCGCTCCTGGCCGCAATGGCCGGTCGGCCCACGATGCTCCAGCGCTTCCCCGAGGGGGCCGGCGGCCCGTCGTTCTTCCAGAAGCGGGTGCCCAAGTCGGTGCCGCCGTGGCTCCAGACCACCGTGGTCAGCACGCCCAACGGCACCACGTCGAACGCCCTGGTGGTGGCCGACTTGGCCCACGTGCTGTGGGCGGTGAACATCGGCTGCCTCGGGTTCCACGCCTGGCCCTACCTGGCCGCCGACCCCGACCACGCCGACGAGCTGCGCATCGACCTCGATCCCTCGCCGGGCGTCGAGTTCCCGATGCTGGTCGAGGCCGCCGGCGAGGTGCGAGACCTCTTGGCCGAGCTCGGCCTGCAGGCCCTCCCCAAGACCTCGGGCAACCGGGGCATCCACGTCTACGTGCGCCTCCAGCCCCGCTGGACCAGCTACGACGTGCGCTTCGCCGCAGTGGCCCTGGCCCGGGAGCTCGAGCGCCGCCGCCCCGACCTGTGCACCGCCGGCTGGTGGAAGGAGGAGCGGGGCCGACGGGTGTTCATCGACTTCAACCAGAACGCCCCCCACAAGACGGTCTTCGGGGCCTGGTCGGTGCGGTCCCGGATCGGCGGCCAGGTGTCGACCCCCTTCGCCTGGGACGAGCTGGCCACCCTGGCTCCCGACGAGCTCACCCTGGCCGCCGTGCCGGACAGGGTGGCCACCGCCGGCGACCCATGGGCCACGGCGACGCCCCAGGACCTCGAGCCCCTCCTCGAGCTGCACCGCCGCGACCGGGCCAGCGGCCTCCTCGACGCGCCCTGGCCCCCGGTCTACCCCAAGCAGCCGGACGAACCGCCCCGGGTGGCGCCCAGCAGAGCGAAGAAGACCTGAGGGCTGGCGACCGTGAGCTGCCATCCAGGCCGTGGGTTGGTTTCGTAGAACTCCTGAACGCAGGCGGGAACCCGCTGCCAACCCACCACCAGGAGCAAGAATGACCAGCATCCAAGAAGCGGACGCATGGATCGGCCGCACGGCAATCGACGACACCGGGGAGCAGATCGGCTTGATCAGCCAGATCTGGGTCGACGACACCTCGGGGCGGGCGGAGTGGGCGTCGGTGCGGGGAGCCACCCTCGCAGGGCGCGAGGCGTTCGTCCCCCTCGCCGGCGCCGCCACCCTGGGGAGCGGCGTGCAGTTCACCTACACCAAAGAGGAGGTCGTCGATGCGCCGCAGGTTGGCCAGGACGGGAGCCTCGGGGCTGAGGAGAAGGAGGGGCTCATCGCGTATTACGGCGTCACCGCCGCCGACACCCAGCCCCCGGCCCGGTCCGACTCGTGGGCCGATCGGATCGACGCCCTGATCCCGGGGCCTTCTGGCCGCGAGCACGCCTCGTCCCCTGCCGGCGCTGATCCCGCCGCCGCCCCACGTGAGGTTCGTCGATTCGGGCGCAAGCCCGGCAAGCCCGGCAAGGCGGAGAAGGGGGAAAAGAAGGCAGGTCGCCGCTTCGGCCGCAAGTCCAAGGGGTCCGACCAGGCCCCCGCAGGCCACCCCCTGGAGCCCGACGAGGTTCCCATTGGGGGCTGAGCCCCATCGGCCGCCCCTGCCCCCCTGCAGGGGCGGCTCATCCCTCAGGTGCCCATCGGGATCCTGAGCACCTGGCCCGGGTGGATGAGGTTGGGATCGGTGATCAGGTGGGGGTTGGCTCGCACGATGAGCGGGAAGCTGGCGCCACGGCCATAGTTCTGCTTGGCGATGGCGGAGAGCGTGTCGCCCCTGGCCACCACGTGCTCGCGGTAGCCGTAGTAGCCGGGAACTATCCGGGAGCCGAGGATCACCGGCACCACCACCTTGTTGATCTCAGAGCCGTCCTTGGCGCTTGACTCGAAGATCTCGACGAAGACCCGGTCAAGGGTGAAGGCGGCGCCACCGACGGCCACCTGCAGCTGGAACTGGCCGTGCTCGCCCGTTCCACCGCCCACGTTGAAGAACCCGGTGACCTCGTCATGGCCCTCGTGCACGCGGTAGTTGAGCGTCGCCTCGAAGGCGGTGCCCACCCCGCTGATGAGGATCGGATCGCCGACGAGGTCGTGCTCACGAGGTTGGTCGATGCGGTTGGTCACGGTGTGCCTCCAGGGATCGGCGGCCAGTCTGGCCCACCAGGGGGAGCCAACGACGGCTGGTCGACGTGGAGGCTCCGTCCGACCCGCCTTGCCCCGAGGCCACGCAGGCTTGGCAGAATGCCGGGCATGCCCGCCTCAACCTGGACGCCGTGTGCCGGTGCCATCCACCTCGCCCCCAGCCTGCTCGCCTCCGACTTCGGGAACCTGGCCGGGGCGATCAAGGATCTGGAGGGCAGCGGAACCGAACGGCTGCACGTCGATGTGATGGACGGGGTGTTCGTGCCCAACTTCACCTTCGGCACCGACAGCGTGCGGGCCCTGAAGAAGCTGACCGACCTGCCCCTCGAGCTGCACCTCATGATCGTGGAGCCCGAGAAGCACATCGAGACCTTCGCCAAGGCCGGGGCCGACGCCATCACGGTGCACTACGAGGTGTCGCCCCACCTCCACCGCACCCTCACCGAGATCCGCAAGCTCGACTGCCGCTCGGGCGTGGCCATCAACCCGAGCACCCCCGCCGCCTGCCTGGACGACGTGATGGAGTGGATCGACCTGGCCCTGGTGATGACCATCAACCCGGGCTGGGGCGGCCAGAAGCTGATCCCCCGGATGCTGCACAAGGTCGAGCAGGTGCGAGGCTCGATCGAGCGCCAGGGGCTGCCCACCGAGGTCGAGGTCGACGGTGGCGTCGATGCCACCAACGCCCGGTCGTGCGTCGACGCCGGGGCCAACGTCCTGGTTGCCGGCTCGGCGGTGTTCAACCACCCCGACGGCCCCGCCGCTGGCGGGCAGGCCGTCCTGGCCGCCGCCAGGGCCTCCACCGCCTGACAGTCGGGCGTCCCGCGGCGTCGGCCCGTCGGGTCGGCAGCGGCGGGCCAGCCGGTAACGTCACCAATCATGTCCGGACCAGGGCGCTTCGGCGGCGTCGTCACCGCCATGGCCACGCCGTTCGACGAGGACGGGGCGCTCGACCTCGACGGCGCCGCCCGGCTGGCCCGCTGGCTGGTCGACCACGGCAACGACGGCCTGGTGGTGGCGGGGACCACCGGCGAGTCGCCCGCGCTGAGCGACGAGGAGAAGCGCGACCTGTGGCGGGCGGTGGCCGAGGCGGTCACCGTTCCGGTCCTGGCCGGCTCGGGGAGCAGCGACACCGCTCACTCGGTACAGATGACCAGGGCCGCCGCCGAAGCCGGCGTCGCCGGCATCCTGGCCGTGTGCCCCTACTACAGCCGACCGTCGCAGGCGGGCATCCAAGCCCACCTGCGGGCGATCGCCGAGGCCACCGAACTCCCGGTGCTCGTCTATGACATCCCGGTGCGAACCGGGCGGAAGGTAGCAACCGACGTGCTCGTGCAACTGCACCGAGAGGTGCCCAACGTGGTCGGGGTGAAGGACGCAGCCAGCGATCCCTGGGCCACGGCCCAGCTGCTGGCCGCCGCCCCCGATCTCGAGCTGTACAGCGGCGAGGACCGGCTGACCCTGCCGCTGCTGTCCATCGGCGCCTGCGGCGTGGTGGGGGTGGCCACCCACTGGACGGGCCGGCTCCACCAGCGCCTGCTCGACGCGTTCTGGAAGGGCGACGTGGCCGAGGCCCGCCAGCTCAACGCCCGGATGGTGCCGTCGTTCGCCTTCGAGTCCACCGACGACGCCCCCAACCCCGTGCCTACCAAGGCCGTGCTGCGCCAGCTGGGCCTGCCCGCCGGCCAGTGCCGCCTCCCGGTCGGACCCGCCCCCGCCGGCCTCGACGAAGCCGCCGCCGCCCTCCTCGCCTCCCTCGGTGATGACGTATGAGCGCACCGGTCAAGATCGCCTTTTTGGGCGGGCTCGGCGAGATCGGCCGCAACTGCGCGGTGTTCGAGGTCGAGAACCGCCTGCTGCTCCTCGACTGCGGCCTCATGTTCCCCACATCGGACATGCCCGGGGTCGACCTGGTGCTGCCCGACTTCTCCTGGCTGCTGAAGAACCGCAACCGCATCGAGGGCGCCGTCCTCACCCACGGCCACGAGGACCACATCGGGGCCCTGCAGTTCCTGCTGCGAGACCTCTCGTTCCCGCTGTTCGGCTCGGCGCTCACCCTCGGGCTGGCCCGGGGCCGCATCGAGGAGGCCGGCCTCCTGGGCCGCACCAAGATGGTTCCGGTGGTCGACGGCGAGCGCCGCAAGATCGGGCCCTTTGACGTCGAGTTCATCCCCGTCACCCACTCGGTGCCCCACGGCTTCGCCACCTGCTTCCGCACCCCGCAGGGCAACATCCTGCACTCGGGCGACTTCAAGCTCGACCTGAACCCGGTCGACGGCCGCCGCACCGGTCTGGGCCGCATCGGGGCCATCGCCGACAGCGAGGGCATCCGGCTGCTGCTCAGCGACTCGACCAACGCCGAGGAGCCGGGCCACACCACCTCCGAGTCGGCCGTCGGCAAGGTGCTGGCCGACCTGATCCGCGACGCCGAGGGCAAGCGGGTGATCCTGGCTTGCTTCGCCAGCCACATCCACCGCATCCAGCAGGTCATCGACGCCGCGGTATCCCAGGGCCGCACCGTCGCCACCCTCGGTCGGTCGATGAACAAGAACGTGAAGCTGGCCCGCGAGCTGGGCGTGCTGCACTACGACGACAGCTCGCTCATCGACATCGAGGACGCCGGCAAGGTGCCCCGCGACAAGCTGATGGTGGTCAGCACCGGCAGCCAGGGCGAGCCCATGAGCGCCCTATCGCTGATGGCCGCCGGCGAGAACCGCTGGCTGACGGTGGGGGAGGGCGACCTGGTCATCCTGTCCAGCCACGCCATCCCCGGCAACGAGACCAGCGTGGGCAAGGTCATCGACGGCCTCACCCGCCGGGGTTGCGAGGTCGTGCACTCCGGCCTGGCCGACGTGCACGTGTCCGGCCACGCCATGCAGGGCGAGCTCAAGACCCTGCTGTCGGTGGCCAAGCCCGAGTACTTCATCCCGGTGCACGGCGAGTTCCGCCACCTCCGACACCACGCCGATCTGGCCACCGGCATGGGCGTCGCCGCCAACAACGTGCTGCTGTGCGAGGACGGCGATGTCGTCCGCATGGACGAGAAGGGCGTCGACTTCGACGGCGAGGTGCCCGCCGGGTACCTGTACGTCGACGGCATCGTCGGCGACGTCGGCCACGGCGTGCTGCGCGACCGGCGGGTGCTGTCGGAGGAGGGCGTGGTGGTGGTGGTCGTCACCGTCGACGTGAAGACCGGCGACGTGGTCAGCGGGCCCGAGATCATCACCCGGGGCTGGGTCCACGCCCCCGACGCCGAACCCCTGCTGGGCGAGGCCCGCCAGGTCGTGCGCACCGCCCTGGAGAAGCTCGACCACCGGGGCGGGGTGGAGCTGGAGCAGATCCAGCGGGCCGTCCGCCAGGCGCTCGGCCGGTTCGTCAGCGACCGCACCAAGCGACGGCCGATGATCGTCCCCGTCGTCATGGAGGTCTGATCCCGCACGGGGCCGGGTCGCTGTTGGGTGGCCCCTGGGCCCGAGCGGCCCCACAGAGCGGGTGAGACTTTCCTAGGGTGCCCCGTGTGCACATTGGGATCGTTGGAGGTACGGGGCCGGCCGGGATGGGGCTGGCCCTGCGCCTCGCCGCCGCGGGGGCCGAGGTCACCGTCGGCAGCCGCACCGCGGAGCGGGCCCGGGAGAAGGTGGACGAGGCGGTCGCCAAGTGGGCCGACCGGGCGCTGCGGCTCGCCGGCGACCTCAACGAGGAGGCCGCCGCCGCCGACATCGTGGTGATGGCCACGCCGTGGGACGCCGCGGTGGTGACCGGGCGGGGCCTGGCCGAGCCGCTGGCCGGCAAGGTGGTCGTCAGCATGGCCAACGCCCTGCAGCGGGTGGGCGACGAGTTCCAGCCCCTCATCCCGGCCCGCGGCTCGGTGGCCGAGAGCCTGCAGACCGCCCTGATCCACAGCCACGTCGGAGCCGCCTTCCAGCACGTGCCGGCTCGGCTCCTGGCCGACCTCGACCACGAGATGGACTGCGACGTGCTCGTGTGCGCCGACCGGCCCGAGGCCGTCGAGCAGACCGAGCGGCTGGTGGCCCTGGTCCCCGGCCTGCGGCCCGTGGTCGCCGGCACCCTGTCGCTGGCCGGTGCCGTCGAGGCCTTCACCGCCGTGCTGCTGAACGTCAACGTCCGCCACAAGGCGAGGGCCAGCATCAAGCTGACGGGCTTGTAGGTGCGGCTGTTCTGCACCTCGCGCCGCGAGGTGGTGCCCTTTGCGGCCGGCCCGACGGTGACGATGTACACCTGCGGGATCACCCCCTACGACGCCGCCCACATGGGCCATGCCTCGGTGTACGTCACCTTCGACGTGCTGCAGCGGCGGCTGCGCGACCTGGGTCATGAGACGCTGTGCGTGCGCAACGTCACCGACATCGACGACCCCCTGTTCGCCAAGGCCCGCCAGCTCGGCGTCCACTACCTTGACCTCGCAGCGGAGGAGCTGGCCCGCTTCGACGCCTGCATGGCCGCCCTCGGCCTCCTGCCGAGCAGCAGCGAGCCCCGGGCCACCGGCGCCATCCCCGACATCCTCGGGTTCATCGGCATGGTCCTCGACCAGGG
>JBBSKY010000037.1:0-28882 GCA_038255915.1 Acidimicrobiales bacterium
ATCGTCCTGACCGAGCCCGACGGTGCTGTGCTCGGCGCCCGTCCGGCTCACCCGCTACCCGCGCCGCCGCCAGTCGGCGAGGCGACGCTCGGCGAGGCGGATCTTCTCCGGTGGGGTCTTCTGGGTCTTCTTGGAGAAGCCGTCCAGCGACAGGAGGATCTGGCCGGACCTGCCCTCGTTGGCGAAGAGGACCCGGAACGTCTGCCTGTCTCCGTCGGCTCGGACCTCGTAGATGTCGCCCTTGAGATGTCGCGCCGCACGGAGGCCCTGTGCTCGGACAGCAGCCATCGCCGCAAGGACCGATGCGGCGTCCTCGTCCGACAGATCGAGGATGAACTCACGCACCGGGCGCTTGCCGGATGGGGTCCGGTAGTCACGCCAGCGCCGCTGCGCCATCACTCCCCTCTGGTGTCAGGTCTTCGGGCGCAGCGACGCCTCGAAGCCGTCGGCGGCCAGGCGATCGGATGCCGGGACCCGGAGCACGCAGCGACTCCATCAACCCGGCTACGGCCAGCATCTCGTCGCGATCATCGCTGTCCGCCTCGAGCCGCCCGACTTCAGCGGCGAGCTCAGATCGAAGACGAAGGTGATCGGACAGCTCGAACCACGTATGACTCGATGAGGTTCCGTAGTGGCCGGCCGAACGGGCGGGCTTCGGTATACGCGTCAGCAGTGGTGACGACCACGAGATCGAACGCAGGAACGACGTAGATGTACTGGCCGCCGTACCCGCCGGCGAAGAACGTAGGGGGACACGCCAGGTCGTCGACCCACCAGAGGTATCCGTAGCTCACCCCTTCCGGGAACGGCCGACCTGGTGCCTGCCGGGTCGTCGCCGCGTCGACGTATCCAGCATCGATCAGCTGCGCTCCTTCCCACTTGCCCTCGCGGAGGAACAGCAGCCCCAACTTGGCCATATCGCGAGGCGTGATGAGTAGATGACCGGACGCGATTTCGTGGCCCTCCGGGTCCACCGGCCACTCGTAGCGATCGACGCCGAGCGGGCCGAGGAGGCGCTGCGCCGCCACCGTCCCCAACGAGTCGTCGGCGACTTGGTGGACGACGGCGGACAGCAGCTGCACAGCCCCGTTGTTGTAGGCGTACTCGGCACCGGGCACCGATCGCAGGGGCGCGCCAAGCATCATCTCGATCCACGATCCGCCGTGCAGCGCCAGCTCGCACAGTTCCCAGCGGCCGTCAGCGGGCAACCCTGAGGTCATCGTCAGCAGATGGCGTACGGTGACCTCGCGCTTGGCCACATCGGACGTGATCGCGGCATGCAGGAGCGACGCCACAGGCGTGTCGAGGTCGAGCGTCCCGTCGCTCACGAGTGCGCCAACCACCGCCGACGTGAAACTCTTGGTCACCGAGTGCGTGTCCGCCAAGTCTTCCGGCGAACGACCGCGGTAGTAGCGCTCGAAGACGACCTCGCCTCCATGCACGACTACGAGGCTCTCCGTGTTACGAAGCTCGGGCAGACCTTGGATCCGGGTGTCGGCCGCGGCGAGCAGGTCGAGGTCGAGGCAACTGTCCACACCACCAGCCTCGCGGATCATCTCGGCAATCACAGTGGATGGGCACGAAGCGGCGCGATTATCGGTGACCGCGAGGCGTCGGGCGGTGCCGTGGCCGTCCGTGTCATTCACACGCTTGACGCATTTACCGAAACGTTTTGGCGGATGCCCGGGAGCTACGCCGCCGGCGTGCGGTTCCTCTCCAGGAGCCGCTCGACGGCGCTCGGGCGGATCGGCAGAAGATCGAGGACGACGATCGGGTCGTCGGGGTCGACCTCGAAGTCCCAGGCGACGACCGTGGCCAAGTAGCGGCCGATGGCGCTGCCGAGGAGGACCACGGCGCCCGGAGCGACGTCGGCCACCTGGCGCGCCGCGCTCAGGCGGGTCCAGACGTGGCCCTCGTCGTCCTCTTGGTGCGGGTCACCGACCAGGTCGACATCGAGCTCGACGGCCCGGTCGCACGGCGGGATCGTGCTGGCGAGCCGGACGACCAAGTTCGGGTCCAGCTCGGTGACAGCCCAGGGGTTCGGTTGGCTCATCACGGTTCCTCCGGCGTCAGCGGCGCCGCTCCAGCGTACGCAGGGTTCGGTCGCAGAGGACCGGCCACCGCCAGCAGCCGCGCCGCCCGCAATCATGACCCCAGCTGATCCTGTGTCGTCCTCCTCAGCGACGCCGTCGACGACAGCACGGGCGAACGTGGCCATGCCCACCTCGAGGTCGAGGTCGCTCCAGCGCAGCCCGCAGACCTGGCTCCGACGGGCCCCCGACGACACCGCCAGGCGCAGGTAGGTCCAGAACTCCAGGTCGTCCTCGGCGGCGGCGTCGAGCAGCCGGCCGAGCTCGGCGGGCGACGGAGGCCTGACCTCGCTCTCCCCGCCCGGGGCGGCGACGCCCGCGAGGCGGGGTTGTGGCCGAGGAGACCCCAGCGGACCGCCTGCTCGAGGCTGGCCCGGAGGATCGAGTGGATCCGCGTCACCGTGGCCCCGGCCAGCGGCTTGCCCCCCTGTCCCCCACGGCGGCGGAGCTCGGCGTAGAAGCGGTCGATGTCGACCGGAGTGACCCGGCGCAGCTGCACCGGGCCCCACCGGGGCCGGAGGTGGCGCTCGATGGCGCTGACCGTCTGGCGCAGCGTGCTGGGCGACCAGGTGGGCCCGAACACCTCGACGTAGCGGTCGAGCAGCTCCCCCACCGTCCCTACCGATCCCCCCTCGACCCCGTCGTCGACCTCGACGACCAGCCGGTCGAGGGCGCCCTGGGCCTCGCGCCTGGAGCCCCGGAAGGCCCGGCTGACGTAGCGCCGCTTGCCGGTCAACGGGTCTCGACCGGCGTACGCGACGAGCTCCCAGCTGCCGCCACGCTGCCTCAGGTGCCCAGCCACGCCGCTCCAGGCTAGGACCCCGGACCGGCGGTTGATTGGATTCTGATTGGCAACCTGGCTCTTGGGGGAGCCTCTCGATCCAGGAAAGTGCCTCTGACCTGGGCGTTCTTGGAGCGGACGACGGGATTCGAACCCGCGACCCTCACCTTGGCAAGGTGATGCTCTACCAGCTGAGCCACGTCCGCGTTGGTCTGGGCATCGTAGCCGGGGTGGTCGTCACCGCCAAGGCGGAGGTGCCCCAGCGCCTCGGGACGGGCCGCCCCCCCGGCCGGCCCGTCCCGAGGCCCCCCTCATGCCGGGGCTGGCGCCGCCGCGCCGGGCGTTGGCCGATCGGAGAGCGCTGGCCGTTCGGCCGTGCGCTCGTGGGCGGCCTTGAGGAGCTCGTCGAGGCTGTCCTGGAGGTGGCCGGCCAGCCGGTCGAGGTCGGGGACCAGCTCCCGGCAGGCGACGAGCCCGAAGTGGATGGTGCCCCGGTAGGAGAAGATCGTGACGTTGAGGCCAGCGCCGTCGGTGATCGGGCCCATCGGGTACATCGCCTCGAGCTCGGCGCCGCAGGTGTACAGCGGGATGTTGGGGCCGGGGACGTTCGAGATGATGACGTTGAACAGGGGTCGGACCAGGTCGGCCACCCGCATCGAGCTGTAGAGGCGGGCCGCCCGGGCCGCCACCGCCGGGGCCATGAACTCGGTCCAGTCGCTCAGGGTGCCGGCCGGGATCGCCTTCTCCTGCTCCTTAGCCCGCCGGGTGCCCTCCACGATGGCCGCCAGACGCTCGCCCGGGTCGTCGATGGTGGTGGCCAGGGAGGTGAGCATGGCCGACACCTTGTTGCCCATCTCCCCCTTCTCTCCTGCGGTGCGCACGCTGATCGGCACCATGGCCACCAGGTCGCCTTCGACGACCTCGTCGATGTCCTCGAAGTGCTGGCGCAGCGCACCGGCGCACAGGGCGATCACCACGTCGTTGACGGTGGAGCCGAAGGCCTTCTTCACCTTCTTCACGTCGACCAGGGACACGTCGACCATGGCGAAGCGGCGGTGGGGGGTGATGGGGGTGTTGATCGAGGTCTTGGGGGCGTCGAAGGGGGCGGGTGGGGACTCGATGTCGGGGTGCTGGTTGCGGCGCCGCAGGTTCAGGGCCATCTCGGCGGTGCGGCGGAGGGCCATGACCGCCGCCGCCGGCTGGCGGGCCAGGCTGGAGGCGGCGTAGGCCACCAGCTCGACGTCGGACGGCATCCGCTCGGGCACCCAGGGCTCGGCAGGCTCGTGGCCGACCACCTCGGGTGACAGGTCGAGGAGGTTCACCACGATCTCGGCGCCGCTGACCCCGTCGATGGCGGCGTGGTGGGTCTTGGACACGATGGCCACCCGCCCGCCCTCGAGGCCCTCGACGACGTAGAGCTGCCAGAGCGGACGGTTGCGGTCGAGCGGGATCCCGTGGAACTCCGCGGCGAACTGGGCCAGCTCGGCACGACCGCCGGGCGAGGGCAGGGCCGCCCGCCGCACGTGGAAGTCGAGGTCGAAGTCGGGGTCCTCGATCCACAGCGGGTGGTGGAGGCCGAAGGGGATCTCGGCCAGGCGGCGGCGCCAGGGCGGGGCCAGGTGCAGCCGGTCAGCCACCATCTGGCGGTAGCGGTCGAAGGAGAAGTCCGGGGCGGTGGCGGGATCGGCCACGAAGACGCCCGACACGTGCATGGGCGACGACGGCGTCTCCAGGTACAGGAAGGTGGCGTCGAGGCCAGACAGCCGCTTCATTCGCTCGTCACCTGCTGCACAGGATGCTCAGCCTATCGAGGTGGCCTGCCGAGCATTCAGCCGACTGGTTCAGCGGAGCAAGCGGGAGAGGCGACGGTCGGCCAGGACCTTACCGCCCGTCTGGCAGGTGGGGCAGTACTGGAACGATTTGGTGGCGTAGCTGACCTCGCGGACGGTGTCGCCGCACACCGGGCAGGCCTGTCCGGCCCGGCCGTGGACCCGCAGCCCCTCCTTCTTCTCGGCCTTCAGGCCGTTTGCGGGCAGGCCGAGGCTGCGCTGCAGGGCGTCCTCGAGCACCGAGCGCAGGGTGGCGTGCACCCGGGCCAGCTCCTCGTCGGACAGCTTGGAGGCGGGCTTGAAGGGCGAGAGGTGGGCGGCGTGCAGCACCTCGTCGGAGTAAGCGTTGCCGACGCCGGCGAGGACGGTCTGGTCGGCCAGGACGGCCTTGAGGGGCGAGGCTCCGGCGGCGATCAGGCGCTCACCCAGGGTGGCCACATCGATCTCGAAGGGGTCGGGGCCGAGGCGGGCCACGCCGGGCACGTCGTCAGGCGAGCGCACCACGTAAAGGGCCAGGCGCTTCTCGGTGCCGGCCTCGGTCACCTCGAACCCGCCGCCGCCCTCGAAGCCCAGGCGCAGGGCAAGCGGGCTCTTGGGCGACGGCTTGGCCCGGGTGGTGGAGAGCTCGTTGCGCCACCGCAGCCACCCGCCCCGGGCCAGGTGCAGCACCAGCCACAGGTCGTCGGCGAAGCGGAGGGTGAGGAACTTGCCCCGCCGGCCGGCGTCGCGCAGCACCTGGCCCCGGAGGGCGTCGAGGGCCGGGTCGAAGGTCTTCAGCGCCGAGAACGAGGCCAGCTCGGTGCGCTCGACCTCCTGGCCGCCGGCCCGCTCGGTGACGAAGCGGGCCAGGGACTCGACCTCGGGCAGCTCGGGCATCAGCCCCCCGCCTCCTCCCCCAGGCCCAGGACGGCGGCCACCTGGGGCGGCTGGTAGGTGGGGCCCTTCAGCACCTTGCCGTCGGCCCGGTAGAGGGGGCGGCCGTCGGCGCCCAGCTTGGTCATGTTCGAGCGGTGGACCTCGGCCACCACGGCGTCGAGGTCGATCCCGTAGGCGTGGGCGGTGCCGCAGGCGATGTAGACGATGTCGGCCAGGGCGTCGGCGATGCCGACCACGTCGCCGGCCCGCACGGCGTCGCGCAGCTCGTCGACCTCCTCATCCAGCAGGGCCTGGCGCAGCACCGCCTCGTCGGCCGGGATGTCGGCCGTGGGCCGGCGCCGCACCGGCAGGCCGAAAGCGTCGTGAAATGCGCCCACCGACCGGAAGGCGCTCATGCGCTCCTCCCTGTCCTGCCCATGGGTGCGATGCTACGGGTGATGCTCGCCTGGATGGACTTGGAGATGACCGGCCTCGAGCCGGGGCGCCACGTGATCGTCGAGATCGCCACCCTCATCACCGACGACGACCTGAACGTGCTCGCCGAGGGCCCTGACCTGGTCGTCCGCGCCACCGCCGAGGAGCTTGCCCTGATGGACAAGGTCGTGGTGGGGATGCACACCCGCTCGGGCCTGCTGGCGGCCATCCAGGCTTCGACCACCACCCTGGCCGAGGCCGGGGCCAGGACGCTCGAGTTCCTCCGGGAGCACACCCCGGCCGGCCAGGTGCCCCTGTGCGGCAACTCGATCGGCACCGACCGGAGGTTCCTGGCCGCCTTCCTGCCCGAGGTCGAGGCCCACCTGCACTACCGGTCGGTCGATGTGTCCACGGTGAAGGAGCTGGCCCGGCGCTGGTACCCCGCCGCGACCGCCGCCGCCCCCCGCAAGGCCGGCGGCCACCGGGCCCTCGACGACATCCGCGAGAGCGTCGAGGAGCTGAAGTACTACCGGGCCGCCGTCTTCGCCCCGGTCCCGGCCGGGGTCCCGGTTGCGGCTCCCGAGGCGGCGGTCGGCCCCTGACTCTGGAGGTCACACCTCCCCCGGCCGCGGCGGCGCCGGATCCAGCAGGCTGCACCTTGCCGGAGCAGGCCACCGCAGGACCGACGCCCGTCAGACCTTCAGGCGCCGGCCCTTCCAGGTGACCTCGCGGTGCAGGGCTACGGCGAGGAGGGAGCGCACGAACACGACGAGAAAGAAGACCAACGGCACGGGGAAAACGGCCCACGTCCACCACGGGAAGCGCCCGATGCTGCGGCCGAGCCAGGCCAGCTGGGCGGCGTAGCCCACCCATAGCGCCGCTCCGAGAAGTGGTCTGGTGAGCACGACGAAGGGGGCGCTGGCCAGCCCCGAGATCCAGGCGGCGACGGCTAGAAGCGTGAGGGGGCGCACCCGTCGGGCGCCGTCGCCCAGGCCCTTCACCCAGCCCTCGACGATGCTGGGCAGGCCACCCCGGTACATGCGGAAGCTGGCCATGCCCCGGCCGGCCAGCACCGTGACCGGAAAGCCGGCCCGCCGGTAGGTGCCGGCCAGGGCCACGTCCTCCATGGCCGCCGACCGCACCGCCTCGTGGCCGCCGGCCCGAGCGTGGTCGGCCCGGGTCGCAGCCAGAACCGGCCCGAACGCGCCGGTGGGGGCGATCCTTCCGCCGAGGGGGCCGAAGGCGTCGACGGCCATCATGCTGATCAGGTTGGGAAAGAGCGACAGCCCCTCGACCTGAGACCCGGTGCGGTGCCACGGCTGCACCGACACCAGTCCGCCCCGGGTGGCGACGGTGGCCGCCACCCGGGCCAGGGCGTCGGGCGCCAGCTCGACGTCGGCGTCGAGGAAGCACACCGTCGTCGCGGTGGTGGCCTCGAGGCCGACGTGGCAGGCCCACTGCTTTCCGTTCCAGCCTGCCGGCCGGGGCGGGGCGGGGAGCAGGCGGAACCCGGCCCGCTCGACCACCGCCGCAGTGGCGTCGGTCGAGGCGTCGTCGACCACGACCACCTCGGCCGCCGACTCGGTCTGGGCGGCGAGCGAGGTCAGCAGCCCGGGCAGCGTCTCGGCCTCGTTGCGGGCCGGGACGATGACGGCGAGGTCGAGGGTCCCAGCCCGGGCCCGCTCGGCGCGAGGCAGGCGGCACAGCAGGACGAAGCCGATCCCGAGGCGCAGGACCTCGAGCGCGAGCGGGAGCACTAGAGGTCGTCGACCATCGTCCGGAGCTGCTCGACCAGGCGCAGGCGCTCGCCCCGCTCCGACGCCATCGGGACCACGTTGAGGATGGTGACGCCCGACTGGGCGAAGGCGGCGAGGCGTTCGCCCACGTAGGCAGGGGGGCCCACCAGGTTGGTGCCCTCGATCAGGGCGTCGGGCACGGCCTCGGCCGCCCCGGCGCGGTCGCCGGCCAGGTACAGCTCCTGCACCCGCGCCGCCTCGGGCTCGAAGCCGTAGCGGCAGGCCAGGGCGTTGTAGAAGTTCCTGCCCCGGGCGCCCATGCCACCGATGTAGAGGGCGGCCATGGGCCGGGCCAGGTCGACCAGGGCCCGGGCCTGGCCCGGGTCGTCGACGAAGGCGACCATGCCCCCGGTGGCCACCTCGAGGGGCGCCCGGGCCGGGTCCCGCAGGGCGGCGCCGGCGGCCAGGGAGCGGCCCCAGACCTGCTCGGCCCGCTCGGGGAGGTAGAGCATGGGCAGCCAGCCGTCGGCGACCTCGGCGGTGAGCTCGACGTTGGCCTCGCCCAGGCTGGCCAGGTAGATGGGGATCTCGGGGCGGACGGGGTGGTTGATGAGCTTGAGCGCCTTGCCCAGGCCGGTGCCCTGACCGGGCGGGAGCGGCAGCTGGTAGATCCCGTCGTTGGACAGCACCTCGCGGCGCCAAACCCGCCGGCAGATGTCAACGACCTCCCGGGTGCGGGCCACCGGCCGGTCGTAGGGAACCCCGTGGAAGCCCTCGACGACCTGGGGCCCTGAGGCGCCGAGGCCGAGGATGAAGCGGCCATCGCTGACGAAGTCGAGCCCGGCGGCGGTCATGGCCATCAGCGCCGGCGTTCGGCTGTAGAGCGGGAGGATGGCGCTGCCGAGTTGCACACGCTCGGTCGAAGCGGCGAGGTAGCCCAGCTGGCTGACGGCGTCGAAGCTGTAGGCCTCGGGCACCCAGAGGACGTCGAGGCCGGCCTTCTCGAGCTCGGCCGCCTCGGCGGCGGCGGCCTTGAACCCGCCGGCGTAGCTGAGCATCATCCCGAGCTTCACGACAGGCTCCGTTCCCCCGATCGTCAGGCGAAACCCCTGACAGACCGGTCAGGCCCGTCCTACCATCCTCTGATGGCCACCACGGACGCCCAGCGGCTGGCCAAAGCCGAGGCCACGGCCCGCCGCTGGTTCCGCACATTGGAGTACGAGGCCGGCACCGACCTGTCGGATGACCTGTTCTCGATCATCCACCGCCGCTGGCTGGCGGCCGAGCGGGCCGTGGTGCTGCTGCGGGAGGGCCCTCTCGCCTCCCCTCCGTCCCGGCGCTCCTGAGGAGGCGCCGGCTCAGGGACGCTCGAGGCGGCGGAAGGTGGTGACCAGGGCGGCCAGCACCAGGCCGGGAAGGACGAGCCATATCGGCCGGGCGGCCCACCAGCCCGCATCGGCGGTGGCGGCGAGGGGACCGACCACCCGCTCCCAGGCCAGGGCGGCCAGGATCCACGCCGTCATGTGCCAGGTGAAGATGGTCATCGCCGCGCCGTTCACCCCGATGACGCCGCGCCAGACCCGGCGGCGGGCGGCCAGCCGCTCGAGGGCCGGGCGGGCCCACAGCGCCAGGCCCATCTGGAAGGCACCGAGGACGGCGATGCAGACCGTGGTCGGGAAGATGTTCGAGGTTCCGCCGGGCAGGGCCACCATCGAGCGCTCGTAGCCCCCGACCGTGGTGAGCAGGCCGAGCAGCGCGGCGGCGCCAGCGGCCAGGGCGGCCGGCCGGGCCACCTGTCCGTCCCGCCAGAGGTAGCCGAGCTGGTGGCAGGCCACGAAGACCAGCAGCATGCCGGGCACGGCCAGCCAGTCCGCCCCGGCCAGGCGGAGCCGGTCGAAGGCGAAGGGAGCCAGGACCAAGGCCGCGGCGGCCCGCCACCCGAAGCGGCGGTGGAGGCGGGCGGTGAGCGGGACCAGCAGGGTGGTGACCGAGTAGACGGCCAGGAACCACAGCGGGACGAACACCACCAGGCCCCAGCGCAGGACGCTGCGGGCGTCGGGGAACAGCAAGGTGCGGCCGAGCTCCACGCCGACCCAGGCGGCCACCATCGCCGCCGGGGGGAGGAGCAGGCGGCGAGCCCGGCTACGCAGGAAGGCGACGGCGCTGTCGCCGCGACGCTGGGCCGAGGTCCACGCGGCCAGGTCGGCGTAACCGCCGATGACGAAGAACAGCGGCATCACCTGGAGCACCCAGGTGAGCGCCCACGACCCGGGCAGCTGGCCGAGGGGGTTGGGCATGGTGAAGGTCCCAGAGGCGTTGCGGTGGGTGACCGAGAACACCCAGTGCCAGAGAACCACCACGGCGATGGCGCCGGCCCGCAGGAGGTCGACCGTGCGGTCACGCGTGGTGGGCGTGAGGTCGACCATCTCCGAGACGGAGAGCCCGGAGGTGGGAGCGGCGGTGGGCACGTGGGTTCGCACAGGTTCAGCATGGGGCGGCCCGGCCGCCACTGGTACCCGGCGCACCCCCCAGCGGCCGCTGGGGGATCCCCGGCCCGCCCGTTTCGCAGCAGGTGGTGACGGGTAGCGTCCCCAGCATGGCGAACTACGAGTGCCATCTGTCCACGTGCAACCGCCGTGGCCATCGCCCGATGGGCACTCAACGCTGATGCCGGGCTCCCGGCCGTCGCTGGACGTGGCTGCGGCCCGGGAGGTCATCCATCGCATCGCCGCTCCCTGCAGCACCGGCCCCGCCGTGGGCCTTGAGTTGGAGTGGCACACCTATCCGTCGGGCAACCGGTCAGCCCGCTGCGACATCGCCCGGCTGAGGTCGTTGTGCGCCGGCCTCGAGCTGCCCGGCTGCAGCTCGATCACCTTCGAGCCAGGAGGCCAGGTCGAGCTGTCGAGCCCGCCCGACCGGACCGTGGCCGATGCGTGTGACCGCCTGTCGACCGACGCCGACGTGCTGCTCGCCGCCCTGGCCTCAGCCGGGATCGAGGCGGTGGCCGCCGGAAACGACCCCCACCGGCCGCCGGTCCGCACGCTCGAGCACCCCCGCTACGCGGCCATGGAGGCCTACTTCGACCAGGAGGGGCCGGCCGGCCGTCGGATGATGTGCGGCACGGCCGCGCTGCAGGTGAACATCGACGCAGGAGCGGACCCCACCGCCCGCTGGGACCTGGTGCACGCCGTCGGGCCGGCGCTGGCCGCCGCCTTCGCCACCTCGCCGTCGCCGGGGTTCGCCTCCGGGCGCCTGGCCACCTGGCTGGCCATGGACCGGACCCGGACGATGAGCGCCCGCCACGGCGCCAGCCCGATCGCCGACTGGGCCACCTTCGCCCTCGACGCCCGGGTGATGCTGCTCCGCCTGGACGGCGAGCGCTGGGGGAACCTCGGCGACGAGCTGACGCTGGCCGGCTGGCTGGAGCGCGGCCACGACGGGCTGTGGCCCGACGAGTCCGACGTGGCCTACCACCTCACCACCCTGTTCCCGCCCGTCCGCCTGCGGGGCTGGCTCGAGCTGCGCTTCCTCGACTCGCTGCCGGCCCCGTGGTGGCGGGCCGCGGCCGTGACCACCGCCACCGTCCTGGCCGACGACGAGGTGGGCCGGCACGTGGCCGCCCTGGCCCGCCACCACGGCGTCACCGACCGATGGGCGGTGGCCGCCCGTCGCGGCCTCGACCACCCTGGCCTGGCCGCGGTGGCCCTGGCCTGCGTCCAGAGCGCGGCCGACGCCTCGGGCGACCCCGTGGTGGCCGAGTTCCTCGACCGCTTCACCAGCCAGGGCCGGGCCCCCGGTCGCCACTCCGGCCGGTGCGTCGCGTGAGCGTGACCCGAGCGGCAACGGCGTCCGATCTCACGGCGGTGGTGAGCGAGCAGCTGGAGGCCGCCCGGCGCCGCACCCTGGCGCTCCTGGCGCCCGTGGCCGAGCCGCTCCTCTCCCGCCAGCACTCCGACCTGCTGTCGCCGCTGGTGTGGGACCTGGCCCACATCGCCAACTTCGAGGACCTGTGGCTGCTGCGGGCTTTGGGTGATGAGGGGGTCGGCGCCCGCTACGACGGCCTCTACGACGCCTTTCTGCACCCTCGCCGGACCCGGGGCGGCCTGGCGCTCCTCGATCTGGCCGCCGCCCGCGCCTACGGCGACGGGGTGCGCCAGCGGGCCCTCGACCGGCTGCACCGCGACGGCGCCGAGGGCAACGACGCCCTGCGGGCCGACGCCTTCGTCTACGGCATGGTGGTCCAGCACGAGCACCAGCACGGCGAGACCCTGCTGGCCGGCCTCCACCTGCTGCCCGAGGGGTACGAGGGGCTGTCGGCCGAACGGGCGCCGGCACCGGTCCTGGCTGTCCCGCCGGCTGAGTGCCGGGTGCCCGGCGGCACGTATCTGATCGGCACGTCGAGCGACCCGGGGGCCTACGACAACGAGCGGCCCGCCCACCCCGTCGAGGTGGCGCCCTACGCCATCGACGGCGCCCCGGTGACCAACGGTGCCTGGGTCGCCTTCCTGGCCGACGGCGGCTACGACCGGCCCGACCTGTGGACCGACGCGGGCTGGGCCTGGCGCCAGGAGGCCGGGCTCGAGGCGCCGCTCGGCTGGCAGCCCGACGGCGCCCGCGGCTGGCAGCGCCGCCGCTTCGGCCGCCTCGAGGCCGTGCCCGCCGACGAGCCGGTGCAGCACGTGTGCTGGTACGAGGCCGACGCCTTCGCCCGTTGGGCCGGCCGGCGCCTGCCCACCGAGGTCGAGTGGGAGGTGGCCGCCACCTGCGACCCGGCCACCGGGGCCAAGAAGCACCATCCCTGGGGCGACCAGCCGTGGCGGCCCGAGTTGGCCAACCTGGGCCAGGCCCGCCTGGGGCCCGACCCGGTCGGCGCCCACCCCGAGGGCCGCTCGCCCGTCGGCTGCTTCGCCATGGAGGGCGAGGTGTGGGAGTGGACGTCGTCGGGCTTCGAGCCCTGGCCCGGCACCTCAGCGTTCCCCTACCGCGAGTACTCCGAGGTGTTCTACGGCGGCGACTACAAGGTGCTGCGGGGCGGCTCGTGGGCCACCGACCCCAGCGCCAGCCGGGGCACCTTCCGCAACTGGGACCACCCGATCCGCCGGCACATCTTCGCCGGCCTGCGCACCGCGAGGGACCTTTGACACCAGACCCCCTGAAGATCGACATCCACCTGGAACCGGCCGACCTGGCTGCGGCCCTGCGGTACGACGTGGCCGCCGGCCTGGCCTGCTCCCCCCGCACGCTGCCGCCGAAGTGGTTCTACGACGAGCGGGGCGGGCAGCTGTTCGACGACATCACCCGCCTGCCCGAGTACTACCCGACCCGGGCCGAGACCGAGATCCTCACCGACCGGGCGGCCGAGGTGGCGGCGGTGACCGGCTCCACCCACCTGGTCGAGCTCGGCTCGGGCACCTCGACCAAGACCCGGCTGCTGCTCGACGCCCTGCCGGTGCGCCGCTTCACGCCCTTCGACGTGGACGAGGCCATGTTGCGTGCCGCGGCGCCCGAGGTCGAGGCGGCCTACCCCGGCCTGGAGGTGCAGGCGGTGGTGGGCGACTTCCAGCACCACCTCGCCGACCTGCCCGGCGGCGGCGACCGCCTGGTCGCCTTCCTCGGCTCGACCATCGGCAACCTGGAGCCTCCCGACCGGGCCAAGCTCCTGGCCGACCTCGCCTCCACCCTCGACCGGGGCGAGTGGCTGCTCCTCGGCACCGACCTGGTGAAGGACGAGGCCACCCTGGTGGCGGCCTACGACGACGCCCAGGGCGTGACCGCCGAGTTCAACCGCAACGTCCTTCGGGTGCTGAACCGCCAGCTGGGCGCCGACTTCGACCTCGACGCCTTCGGCCACCGGGCCGTGTGGGTGCCCGAGGACGAGTGGATCGAGATGCGCCTGGTGGCCGACGGCGACCAGCAGGTCCACATCGCCGAGCTCGACCTCGACGTGGCCTTCGTCGACGGCGAGGAGCTGCGCACCGAGATCAGCTCGAAGTTCCGGCGGTCGGGCGTGGAGGCCGAGCTGGCCGCCGTCGACTTCGAGGTGGTCCGCTGGTGGACCGACGCCGCCGACCGCTTCGCCGTCTCCCTCAGCCGCCGGTCCTGACCGGCGGCGGCTCCTACGCTCGGCCGGCCTGATGCCGATCTGGGCCGACCCGGCCAGGGGTGAGCGGGTGCGGCTGCTGGCCGACGACGACCTGACCCTGCTGGGAATGTTCGTGTCGCCGCCTTCGGCCCGGCCCACCGCGGCTGACCTACGAGCCGTTCCCGGCACTGACCTGGAACGTTTCGCGGCCGTAGCCGTCCGGGACATGCCGGGGGTGCGGGTCACCACCCAGCCGGCGGAGGCCGCCGCCCTCGTCGCCGCCGGCGCCACGCTCGACAGGACGCTCGTCCACATGGTCCGCCGCGGTTTGCAGGGCCCGAGCGGCCCCGCAGAGCGGGAGGCGCAGGGCGGCGCCGCGGCCCGGGAGGACCAGGGTCCGAACCTGCCCGCAGAGAAGGAGTCAGAGGGCCCGCCGCCGCTGCGTTGGGCGGCCCCCCACCTCGCTGCCGAGCTGGACCTGGTCGGGGTGGAGGCCGCTGACCTCCACGAGCTGGCGGTGGTGCAGCGGCTGGCCTACGGGCCGGGCCACCCGGACCACGAGGCGGTGACCCTGGCGCAGGCGAGCGGGACGCTGGAGGCGCTGCTGGCCGGCGACCTGCGCGGCCCGGTCTACGCCGACGCCAGCAGCCTGGTCCGCGACGACGATGGCCGCACCGTCGCCTGCCTGGTGGCCACGCAGTGGGAGGGCATCGGCGAGGAGTGGCCGGGCGGACCGTGGGTCGCCGAGCTCTTCAAGGTCCCGGGCGGCCCGCCGGGACTGGGTCGGTCGCTCCTGGAGCGGGCGGTCGCCGTCTGTGCGCTCGACGGCCACGACGCCGTCGGCCTCAGCGTCAACGCCACCAACCCGGCCCGCCGCCTCTGCGACGACCTCGGATTCCGCGACGCCTTCTCCCGGGTCAGCCTCGACCTGCCCGGGGCCTGGCCCGCCCCAGGCTGAGAGGGGCGGGCGCCAGGATCAGGCGTCGGCGGGCTCTTTGGCCACCGGCTCGACGCGGATGCGGTCGATGCGGTTGGCGCCCATCTTCTCGACGGTGAACATGTGGCCGTCGGACTCGACCCGCTCGCCGATGTCGGGGACGTGGCCGAGGCGGTGGAACAGGTAGCCGCCCAGGGTGTCCCAGTCGTCGTCCTCGGGCACGTCGAGGCGCAGCTTCTCGTTGATCTCGTCGACGGGGATGGTGCCGGCCACGCTCCAGGCCCCTTCGCCCAGCTCCTTGATGAGCGGCTCCTCGTCGTCGTACTCATCCACGATGTCGCCCACCAGCTCCTCGATGAGGTCCTCGAGGGTGACCACGCCGGCCACCCCGCCGTACTCGTCGACGACCACGGCCATGTGGAACTTGCCCAGCTGCATCTCGCGCATCAGCACGGCCACCCGCTTGGTCTCGGGGACGATGTGGGCGTCGCGCACGATCTCCTCGACCGGCTCGGCGCCCTTGCCGTCGCGGGAGGCCCGCACCAGGTCCTTCAGGTAGACGAGGCCGCGGATGTCGTCGATCGATCGGTTGTGCACCGGCATGCGGCTGTAGCCGGCCAGCAGCAGGATCTCGAGGGCGTCGTCGATGCTGGAGCGGGCCTCGACGCTGGCCATGTCGGGGCGGGCCACCATCACCTCCCGGGTGATGGTGTCGCCGAACTCGATGATCGAGTGGATCAGCACCCGCTCCTCGGTCTCGATCACGTCCTCCGACTCGGCCTCGGTGGCCAGGGCCAGCAGCTCCTGCTCGGAGGTGGACGGGCCGACCGGCGAGCCCGAGCCGGGGAAGATCAGGTTGGCCAGGCCGATCAGGCCCTTGGTGAGGAAGCGGATGGGCGGGAAGCTGGCGATGGCCACGATGGCCGGCGCCGCCAGCAGCGCCGCCCGCTCGGTGCGCTGCACGGCGAAGGTCTTCGGGCCCGACTCGGCGACCACGAAGATCACGACCAGCTCGACGATGTAGCTGGCCACGAAGCCGACGACCCCGTAGGGGCCGACCACGGTGCCGACCAGGGTGGCCATCAGGGTGTGGCACACCAGGACCAGGAGCAGGATCGGGTTGATGTAGCGCTCGGGGGCGTTCACCACCTTGAGCAGCGCCTTGGCGCCCCGCCGGCCCTCCTCTTGGAGAGCGACGACCTTCATCCGGTTCATGCGGGTGAGGGCCGTCTCGGCCATGGCGAAGAAGCCGGCCAGGACGACCAGCACCACGACGGTGACGATGACGGCGGTCAGGCCACCGCTGGACAGGGGCTCACCGCCGCTTGCGGCAGCGAGAAGCCCGGCCGGATGTGGGGGTGTCGTCATGGTGGACTCTCCGGGTCGCCGAGGCCGTCGAGCCCGTCGGGCCCGCCCTCGCGGCGCAGGCGCTCGGGCGGGGTGGCGTCGGTGGAGCGGGGCGGCAGCCACGGGCCGGTGTTTCGGGGCAGCAGCGGCGGGAGCTGGCCGTCCTCGGGCGGTCGGTGGAAGCGGGCCAGCAGGGCCCGCTCGCGCTGCTCCATCTCCTCGGCCGCGGCCTCCTCCTCGTGATCCATGCCGAGGAGGTGGAGGATGCCGTGCACGACCAGCAGGGCCAGCTCGTCCTCGTAGGTGCCGGCGTGGTCGGGGGCGTTGCGGGCGGCCACCGAGGGGCACACGTACACGTCGCCGAGGAGCAGCGGCAGCTCGTCGGGCTCGCTCGGCTCCCCCGGGCCACTGCCGCCCGAGTCGGGGTGGCGGCCCGATTCCGGCGGTTCCTCGTCGATCGGGAACGACAGGACGTCGGTGGGCCCCTCCTTGCCGCCGAAGCGGGCGTTCAGCTCGGCGATGCCGGCCTCGTCGACGAAGACCACGGCCAGCTCGACCTCGGCGCCCACGCCCTCGGCGTCGAGGACCTGCTCGGCCAGGTGGGCCCAGCGGGCGGTGTCGACGGGGTGGACGTCCTGCTCGTCGGCGCAGAAGACCTCGGCGGCCATGATCAGCGCACCTTGCGGTCGTCGTAGGCGTCGTAGGCGTCGACGATGTCCTGGACGATCTTGTGGCGCACCACGTCCTTGGAGGTGAGGCGGACGAACTCGAGGTCGGCGATCCCCTCGAGGATGTTCTCGAGGCCGTGGAGCCCGGACTTGCCGACGTCGAGGTCGACCTGGCTGGCGTCTCCGGTGACCACCACCTTGGAGCCGAAGCCGATGCGGGTGAGGAACATCTTCATCTGCTCGCGGGTGGTGTTCTGGGCCTCGTCGAGGATGATGAAGGCGTTGTTCAGGGTGCGGCCCCGCATGTAGGCGAGGGGCGCCACCTCGATCACGCTCTTCTGCATCAGCTCGAGGGTCACCTGGGAGGTGAGCATGTCGTAGAGGGCGTCGTAGAGGGGGCGCAGGTAGGGGTCGACCTTGGCCAGCAGGTCGCCGGGGAGGAAGCCGAGGCGTTCGCCGGCTTCGACCGCGGGGCGGGTGAGGATGATGCGCTCGACCTGCTTGGCCTGCAGGGCCTGCACGGCCGCGGCCACGGCCAGGTAGCTCTTTCCGGTGCCGGCGGGGCCGATGCCGATGGTGACGGTGTTGGCGGCGATGGCGTCGACGTAGCGCTTCTGGCCGGCGCTCTTGGGCCGGACGCTGCGGCCCCGGGCGCTCTTCAGCACCTCGTGGGAGAGCACCTCGAAGGGGCGCTGGCCGGCCCGCACGATGGCGATCGACTGGGCCAGGGTGGCCGGGGTGGGCTCGTGGCCGCTCTGGAGCAGGCGGATCTGCTCCTCGATCAGCTTCCCGGCCTCGGCCGCGGCCGGCCCGGTGATGGTGAAGCCGGAGTCGCGCAGAGAGATGTCGGTGTCGGGGAACGCGGCCTCGATGAGCCGGAGCAGCTGGTCGGCCGGCCCGAGCAGCGCCGGGAGCACCGCGTTGTCGGGGACGGGGACGATGACGGTCTGATCGGGCATCCGGCGTTCGAGGCAAAGCGTACTGGCCGCCCGGGCCGAAGGTGGGTGTTTCCGGGCTCAGCCCGGCGGCCAGTCCAGCGAGCGGCCACCGAGGAGGTGCAGGTGGAGGTGGGGCACGGTGTTGCGGGCGTCCTGGCCGACGTTGAAGACGAGCCGGTAGCCGCTGGCGGCCACGCCCTCCTGCTCGGCCACCAGGCGGGCGGTGACGAACATCTCGGCCATCACCTCGGCGTCGGCCTCCTCGACGGTGGCGGCTGAGATCACGTGGTGGCGGGGGATGACCAGCACGTGCACCGGGGCCACCGGGGTGGTGTCGCGAAAGGCCAGGGTGTGCAGGCCCTCGTGGACGATGTCGGCCGGCACGCTCCCGGCCAGGATCCCGCAGAAGACGCAGTCGTCGGCCACGACGGGCAGGCTAGGCGGGATGCATCGGGTGAACCCGGACGACTCTGCAGACGCCCTCGACCAGGAGCTGGCCCGGTGGCTGGCCGAGGCCCGGGTGGACGAGGCCGTCACCTCCCGCCTGCGGGAGCGGTCGCTGCGCCAGCTGGCGGCTGACGAGGCGACGCTGCTGGGGCTGTGCCTGGACCTGGCCGAGTCGGGCCGGCCGGTGCTGGCCCGCACCACCGAGGGCCGGGTGCACCGGGGGGTGCTGGTGGCGGTGGGCGCCGACTTCGTGGCCGTGCGCAGCCCGACGGGCGACGCCACCTTCCTGCCCGTCGGCCACCTGGCCTGGCTGCGACCGGCGCCGGGCACCTGGGCCGGCGCCCCGGCCCGGGGCGGCGAGGCGGCGGGCGGCCGCACGCCGCCGCTGGCCGCCCGCCTGGTGGACGTGCTGACCGGCCTGGCCGGCGACCGCCCCCGGGTGCGGCTGGTGGTGGCCGGCGACCCCGACGTGTGGAGCGGGCGGCTGCGGGGCTGCGGCGCCGACGTCCTGTCGGTCGAGCAGGCTGGCGAGCCCCGCCTGGTGGGCTGGATCCCTCTGGGCCAGGTGACCGAGGTGGGCCTGGTGGACGAGCGGTAGGTGCACCGCTCGGCGGCCTCAGGCGGGGGGTGTGACCTCTTCGGGCTCGGCGCCGCGGGGCTCGGGGTAGAGGTGGGCCAGCTCGCCCGGCTTGACCATGGCCTGGGCCAGGAACGACTCGACATCGTCGGTCTTCAGGCGGTAGACCCGGCCGAACTGGTAGCACGGGAGCTTGCCCTCGTCGATGATGCGGTAGAGCGTGCGGAGGGTGATGCCGAGCTCGTCGCACGCTTCACGAGTGCTCAGCCAGCGACTTTTGTCCTTGGCCATGGTCAGTACGCTAGTGCGTGGTGGGACGCTGGGGTGTCATGGTTTGCCTCCAGGGGTGGTGGTGGGCGGGGGACGGGCTCCCCGGGGTCGTGGAGTGCTGTCAGACGCCGAGGGGCGGCGGCGGGGCGGCGGCGCTGGCGCCGACGGACCGACCGTGCGCCGGGCGGCGGCGGCGTCCGCCTCCTCCTGCCACCGCTCGAACGGCCACGTGCGGGGCGGGTGGGCCGGCTGGGTGGCTCGACGGACCACCGGGCGGCCCGGGGCCGGCGGCGGGTCGGGCGCCGACCTGGTGGCGAAGGGCAGGGCCCGTTCGAGCCGGTCGACGAGCGCCCCCGGCGAGGCGGGCCGCTGTCGGGGGTCGGGGTGGAGGCCGGCGGCCAGGACGGTCAGCACCTCGGGCGGGAGCCCCAGCCCGATCACCAACCGGCCGCTGGCCCGGGGGCTGCGGCCGGTGAGGGCGGCGTGGATGCACCCGGCCAGGCCGAAGACGTCGCTGCGGGCCGAGGCCGGGCCACCGGCGGCCACGGCCGGGTCGGTGTAGCCAGGCGTCCCCGCCCCGGGCGGCGCGGGGTCGATCAGCATCGGGCCGGCGGCGGCCAGCAACACGTTCTGGGGGGCCACGTCGAGGTGGGCCGCTCCGGCCCGGTGCAGGGCCTCGAGAGCGGCCGCCACCGGCCGGACCAGCTGCACCACCAGCTCGTCGCCTACAGGACCGTCGACCAGCAGGTCGGCGAGGCTGCCCCCGTCGGCCCACCCGAGGACCAGGGCGGGGGCCTGCGGATCGTCGAGGACGTCGAGGACCGGGACGAGGCCGGGGTGGCTGGCGGCGCGCAGGATGCGGGCCTCGCGGCGCAACGCCGGCCCTGCGGCGGGCACGTCGGCCCGGGCCCGCTTCACGGCCACGGCCCGGCCGCCCAGGACGCCGCGGTGCACGGTGGCCAGCGGACCGGACGACACCAGCGGGCCGAGCTCCAGCGCCGCCTTCACGCCCCAGCCACCTGGACCGGGACGGCCTGGCCGGCCACGCCGAGGACGCCGCGCCCGGGCCGGGCCAGCGACATGGGCCAGGTGGGCAGCAGGGCGATGCCGAGGACGTCGCCGTCGAGGTCGGAGCGGGGGCGCAGCACCAGGCCGGCGCCGACCCGGCGCAGCTCACCGGTCCAGTGGCCGAAGGCGGCCCGGCCGGCATCGGCCGGCAGGGCGGCCAGCACGTGGGCCGAGGCGTGGCGGCCCGTGGCCAGCTGGGCCAGCGCCCCGTCGAGGTCGTCGACCCGGTCGGCGTCGTCGACCACGACCACCAGCGGCGCCGCGGTCGGCGGGGCGGCCAGGCGTTCGGCCAGGTCGGCCCCGGCCCCGGCCCCGGCCTCGGCCACCGGGCAGCCCGCGGCCTCGGCGGCGCGGCGCAGCGTGGCCAGGGCCGTGGTGCGACCCGAGCCGGGTGGCCCGCACACGAAGAAGGGCTGTCCGGGCCGGAGCCGGAGCACCGCCACACCGAGGTCACGCCCATCCACGCCGAGGGGCAGCTCGAGGCCGTCGCGGCCCGCTCGGGCCGGATGGGCAGCGAGGAGGGGGGCCAGCTCGGCCTCGGCGGGAAGGGCCCGCACGGGCGGAGGCCCCTCGCCCTCGCTGACCGGTGGCGGCCAGGGGCCGGTCGCCACCTGGGCCACCAGACCCGAGGCCAGGTCGAGGCAGCGGCCCTCCGGCCATCGGGACTGGTCGAGCCGGTCGGCGCCGAGGGACAGCAGGTCGAAGGGGTCGCCGCAGCGGAAGGCCAGGCGGCGGGAGGCGGCGGCCGACCAGGCGGCGGGCAGGGACGCCGGCCGGTCGGCGGCGACGGCGACGAGCATCCCGAGGGCGGCACCGTCGACCACGACCCGCCCCAGCGCCTCGAAGGCAGCCAGCCCGACGCGGTCGTCGAGCGCGGCCCGCAGGCCAGCGACGCCGTCGATGAGCACCAGGACGAGCGGGCGGTCGGCGCTGGCGGCGGCGGTGGCCTGACGGGCGGCCAGCTCGTCGCTCAGCCGTTGGAGCAGCCGCCGCAGGCGCTCGTCGTCGCCGGGCCGGATGAGCGCCCCGACGTGGGGGAGGTCCTCCAGCGGCTCGAGGCTCTGGCTGGCCAGGTCGAGGCCGTAGACGTGCAGGCGGGCGGGGTCGTGGCGAGCCGCGAGGACCAGGGCGGCGGCCCGGAGGGCGGTGGCCGGGCTGGCGCCGCTGCCAACGGCGACGAGCGGCCCGTCGGCGGGCGGCCAGGTCAGCGGCAGCCGCCGCTGGTGGTCGGGATCGTCGAGCAGCCCGAGCACCACGCCGTCGCCGTCGGCGGGCAGCGTCGAGCCGTCGAGCCGGGGCGGCAGCGGGGGAAGCCACAGCGCCCTCGGGCTAGCCCGGCCGGTCCGGGCGGCCGCGGTGCGGCAGGCGTCGACCAGGCCGTGCAGATCGCTCTCCGCCGGATCCGCCGAGGTCCCGGGGGCGCCCGGGTCCGGTCCGAAGGTCGCAGGCACCACGCTGACGGGTGGACCGCCGGACCCACGCCGGCCTCCGACCAACGCCACCTGCGCCTCGACCAGATCGCCGGCACCCCGGCGGAGGAAGGCCCGCCCGGGCCGGCGGCGGTCGATGCGGGCCGGCGCCACCGAGCCCACCACGTCGATGGCGTCGGACTCGTCGGGCACCCGCAGGCAGCAGCGGAGGGCGCAGTTGGCCCGCACCGATGCGCTGACCACACCGCCCGGACGCTGGGTGCCGAGCACGAGGTGCAGCCCCAGGCTGCGGCCTCGCGCCGCCAGCTGCACCAGGTCGTCGAGGAACGACGGGAGCTCGGCCACCAGGGCGGCGAGCTCGTCGATGACCACCACGACCCGAGGGAGGGGCTCGACCCCGGCCGGCACGGGGCCGCCGGCGTGGCCGGGGTGGGCGGCCAGATCACGAAGGCCGAGATCGGCCAGCACCCGCTCACGCCGCCGCAGCTCGGCCTCGAGGCTGCGGAGCGCCCGGGCCGCCTCATCCGGCCCGAGGTCGGTGACCACCCCGACGACGTGGGGCAGCCCGGCCGCCTCGGCGAAGGCGGCGCCGCCCTTGAAGTCGACCAGGAGGAGGGCCAGGCGGTCGGGCGGGTAGGTCGCGGCCAGGCCAGCGACGAGGCTGCGCAGAAGCTCGCTCTTGCCGGAGCCGGTCGTGCCGGCGACCAGGGCATGGGGGCCGTCGGCCACGAGGTCGAGGTGGACGGCCTCAGGCCCGTTGCGACCGGCGGCGCAGGCGACGGGGACCACCAGGCCAGGCCCGGACGCCTCCCACCGCCGCCCGACCTGGGCCTGGTCGAGGTCGCCCTCGTCCAGCAGATCGAGCAGGCGGACCGAGGTGGGCACCGAGGTGTCGTCGTCGCTCGCCTCGGGGTCGGCCAGGCCGGCGAGGCGGCGGGCCCAGCGCCGGGCGGTGGAGGCGCTGACACCGGTGGCCAGGAGCGGCTGAGGCTGGCCCCCGGCCGCCAGGTGGCTCCACCCGTCGGGGCCGTCCAGCTCCAGCACGCTGGTGCACCGGGCGGGGAGGGCCCTGCGGCTCGGAGCGATCGTGAGCGTCGACCACCCACGCGCGGCCATCGCCGTGGACGACGGGACGAGGGCGTCGTGCCCGTCGACGATCACCACGACGTGCGGGCCTCCCTCCCGGGCGACGAGGGCGGCAACCTCCTCGGCCTGCGCACCGTCGGCAGCCAGAAGGCGGCGGCCCGGCGACCCGGGGGCGACGCTGTGGGGCAGGAACGGGGCCCACGCCCAATCGGCCTCCCGTCCGTCGTCGCAGGCGACGGCGAGGCGGACGTCGGCCGGGCCGTGGCGGGCGGCCAGCTGGAGCAGCACCCACCGTCCGACGGCGAGGCAGGCGTCCCGGGGACCGGCGACGCCGAGGTGCTGGCCGGGCCCGAGGGTCACCAGCGCCGGACAGGTCGGCGGCAGCCTCGCCTCGGCCACGATCCCCGCCGCCATCCCCTCGACCTCCCGTGTGGTGGGCGGCTCCCACCGCAGTGCCGGCGCCGCCCCCACCACCACCAGGGCGAAGTCCGGATCACCGGCCCGGGACGCCCACAGCCCGGCGCCCCAGGCCTCGATCTCCTCCCCCTGGGTCGCCGGGTCGGGATAGTTGGCCTGGCGGCGGCGGGCCTCGGCGGTGCCGGCGGCCGCAAGGTCGAGGGCGAATGCGGCGAGCTGCTCGTGGTTGGTGCGGCGGTTGACCGTGCCTGCCCGTCGGTGCCGGCGCCGCTCCTCGACCCACTGGCCGACCAGGACGGCCGGGCCGAGGAGCGTGAACAGCGCCAGCCGAGGATCCACGAACCAGGCGAGCGCCAGACCACCGGCGAGCGGCACCGTCGCCGCAGCCCACCCGAAGCGCGGCGGACCGGACGGTGGCGGCTCGCTCGACGGGGGCGTGACCGGGGCCGCCGCGGGCGGAAGCGGTGGTCGCGGCGGTCGGTGGAACGCCACCCGGCCATCGCCGCCGGCACCGCCGAGGACCGCCGGAACCTGCCACGAGGGCCGGCGCAGGCGCACCAGGACGGCGCCGGCGGCGATCACGCCGTCGTCCGCCTCGAGGTCGGCCTCGTCCACACGCCGCCCGTCGACCCACGTACCGCTGGCCGAGCCGTCGTCGACCACTCGCACGTCCGCCGCCTGGGTGACGACCACGGTGAGGTGCCGGCGGGAGGTGGTGCGGGCGGGGAGCACGACGTCGCAGCCCGGGTCACGCCCGAGGGTGAAGGTCCCTGCGGCCAGGGGGCGTCGCTCCCCCGCCGCGAGTCCGCCGACCACGAGCAGCTCGACCACCGGGTCGGGCCTGGACCGCCGGGCAGGCCAGGGGCCGGCCCCGATGGAACCCCCGGGATGAAGGGCGCACCCGGCCAGGCCGGCCGACCCGGGGAAGGGTCGACCGTCCACGACCAGGCCGTCGGCGGTGCGATGGGCATCGGCAGGCAGGGCGGCGGCGAGATCGGCGACGGTGGCGGCCGGGTCGTGGACGACCACCTCCACGTCGACCTCGCCGGACCGGGTCGAGACGACCAGGCGCACCCTGGCGACTACGACGTCGCGGTGGCGATGGCCTGGCGCCTCCCCGCCACCACCCGGGCCTGGTCGTCCAACCCCGCCTTCAGGTTGCGCAGCGCCGGTGCGTACTGCTCCCGCCACTGGCCCCGGAAGGCGTCGGCCGCCGGGCCCAGCCAGGTGGTGCCTTCGAGGACGCCGCTGAGGCGGCCCACCAGCTGCTCGACTCCAGCGGCCTCCGCGGACAACGAGCGGTGCAGCCCGTCGAGCTGCTCGAGATTGCCACCAACCATGCTCATGAGGTTCCTTTCGATGGTTTTCGTACCTTGTCGTACCTAGACAACCACAGAAGGGTTCCGAACGCAAGCACAAGAACGTGGCGGGCACGGGGACGACAGAAAACGCTTCGAGGGGGGATCTCGGCACGACAACACATTGCATACGTCGAGATGGTCGGCTAGAACACCCACCAAGCTCCTCGGCCCTGGCTCTGCCAGGCTCCCGCCAGAGCCGGAAGGTGAACCGGAGGTGGCCATGAAGGTGATCACAAACCCGCCGACCCGGCTTGAGCGCGAGGCGCCAAGTCGGCCGGTGGTGCGCCGGCGCCGGCCCCTCCCCGGTGGTCGTGCCGTCTTCGGCGGCTTCCTCGTCGCCGTCGCCGTGGTCGGCACCGTGGCCGCCCAGCAGGCGGCTTCAGGTCCGCCCAAGACCCGCTACGTCGTGGCCGCCGCACCCCTCCTGGCCGGTCGGGCCATCCGGGCCGACGACCTCACCACCCGGGCTGTCGACCTGCCCGAGCCGCTGGCTCGGAGGGCCTACCAGGATCCCGGCCCACTGGTCGGCCGGGTCCTGGCCGCCACCGTGGCTCCGGGCGAGCTGGTCCAGGGGTCGACCCTGGCCCAGCGGGGCCCGGTCCCGGGCGAGCGAGAGGTGTCGTTCACCGCCGATCCGGCCCGCTCGCTCGGCCAGCGCATCGCCCCCGGTGACCTCGTCGACGTCTACGCCACCTCCGGTCAGGGCGAGGGGGGCAGGACCGCCGCGGTGGTCCGATCCGTGCGAGTGATCGACCGTCAGGGCCGTGACGGGGGCGGCGCCTTCATCTTCACGGTGGCCCTGAGCGCCCCGGACGACGTGCAGTCGCTGGTGGCGGCGGCGGCGGCCGGATCGCTCACCGTCGTGCGCACCACCGCGGTGCAGCCGGTCCGGAGCGGGGGCTGATGAGCGACCGGTGGGTGGTCGTCGGCCTGGCCCCGGCGCGCTCGGCCTGGTTCAGCCAGCTGGCCCACTGGGCCACGGCCGGAACGGTCCCAATCGAGCTCTTGCGTTGCCAGTCGGCCGAGGAGCTGCGGGCCCGGCTGGCCGGTCCCCGACCCGTCTCTGCGGCCCTGGTCGACGCGGCCATCCCCGGACTCGACCGCGACCTCGTCGCCGGCGGCCCCGACGGCTGCCCGATCCTGGTGGTCGGCGCCCGTGACGACCGGTGGGTCCGTCTCGGCGCCGCCGCCGTCCTCGAGCCCGGGTTCGACCCGTTGGCGCTGCTCGATGCCCTGGCCGCCACCGCCCGCCCTGTCGTCGAGGCCGACACCGTTCCCGGCGAGCCGGTCGGGTCGGGCGGGCCGGACGAGCACCGAGGCCGACTGGTGGCGGTGTGCGGCACCGGTGGTGTGGGCGCGTCGACGGTCGCCGCCGCCCTGGCCCAGGGCCTCGCCGCCGGCGGCGGGAACGGCTGCCTGCCCGCGCCGGTCGTCCTGGCTGACCTGTGCCGTCGCGCCGACCACGCCATGCTCCACGACGTCCGGGACGTGCTGGTCGGCGTCCAGGAGCTGGTCGAGGCCCATCGCTCAGCCATCCCCGATGCCGCGAACGTGCGGGCCCACTGCCTCCCCGTGCCCTACCGGGGCTACGACCTGCTGCTGGGCCTGCGCCGGCCGCGAGCCTGGGCCGCTCTCCGCCCCCGAGCGGTGGCCGCCGCCGTCGCCGGCCTCCGCCGCAGCTACGGCACCGTGGTGGCCGACATCGAGGGCGATCTGGAAGGCGAGGCCGAGACCGGGTCGATCGAGGTCGAGGAGCGCCACGCCCTGGCCCGCACCGCCGTCCAGGGGGCCGACCTCGTCGTCGTCGTCGGCAGCAGCGGCCTCCACGGCGTGCACGCCCTGGCCCGCCTGGTGCACGACGTCGCTGGCCTCGGGGTGCACCCGGCGCGGATCCTCCCCGTCCTCAACCAGCCCCCGAAGCGCCCAGGACCCCGGGCCGAGGCGGTCGCCGCCCTGGCCGAGCTGTGCGCCACCCCCGCTGGCCACCCCGCGCCACCGCTCCACCTCCCCCGGCGAAAGGTCGAGGAGGCCTTCCGCGATGGCGCCCCGCTGCCCGAGGCGCTGGCCACGGCCACGGCCCGTGCCGCCGCAGCAGTCGTCGCCCGGGCTCCGTCGCTGCCCGAGCCCGAGGCCATCGACCCCGACGCTCCCCGCCTCGTCCGCCCCGGCTCCCTCGGGGCCCTCGTCGGCACCGACGACGAACCCGGCTGGTGAGTGGTGCAGCCGTCCAGAGGCTGTGTGACGCTGGACAAAATCACGGGAGTTGCTGAGTCGTCCGCTCCGCCCCCTGAGACCATCTCACCTCAGATGATGTCGGCGTCAAGCTGCTTGGCCAGCAGCCTGCCGGCGTCACGCAGCGCCGGGTGGCCCGGCAGCGGCTGCACATCCTCGACGGTGGCGCCATCGAGCTGCCACAACAGGTGCAGCGTCCACTGCGGTCGGTGCATCGACCACCAGGAAAGGCCGCTCCAGCCACCCTCGCTGAAGGCGTCACGGGCGATCTGCTGGGTCCGTGGGCGATTGCGGATGATGCTGTCAGTGGGCCGGAGCCCCCGTTGCAGAAGGGCCGTGGAGTCGTCGAAGTCCAGGAGGGGGTGTTCCTCCTCAGCGAGGGAGTAGACGCCCAGCATCCGTTCGGCCCCGGCCACCACCGGGACGGGCAGCATCGCCCGCGACCAGCTCGAAAGGTGGGCGAAGGTCTCCCCGATCGCCCCGCTGGCCGAGGCGGCTACGTACATGGCTCGGTAGAGATCAGGGTTGTCCCAACGGCCCGTCCCCTGATCTGGGTGGAGGTACAAGGGGTGGCCGGGCTCGCCCACAGCCGCATCCGGTCGGGACGGGAAGACCCTGAAGACGAGCACGATCAGGCGTAGGCGCCCGCCGCCTCCGCTCGGAGGGCCTCGACCACCCCGGCCGATCCGTGCAACCGCATCCATGCGACGGGGCGTAGGCCATCGAGATGGGCGTTCGCAGTCGTCAGCCAATCTCGTGCCACGCTGGCGTCAGCCCAGACCAACAGCGCGTGGGCGAGCACATGGTCAAGATCGACCAGCATCCGAGCGTGCGCGGGCCCAGGAACGCTCTCGCCGGTCATCCAGCGGCTGGGTTGGGATGCCGCCACATCCAGCAGGTCGGCCGCCCGCCGGGTGCCGCCGGCCACCTCCGTCACGAACCTCGTGCGCTGCTCGGGCTGCCAGCTCGTGCCCGACGCAGGCGTCGCCGTGCGCTTCGCCCGCACCCCGCGGCCCGCCGCGCCCTTCGCCACCGGCGCCGTGGCCCTCGCCGCAGACTTCGCCCCAAGTCTGGCCACCCTCGCAGCATCGGCAACCTTCCTGCCGGCCGAAGTGCTCGCCAGTGCCTGGCCAGACTTGGCGGTGCTGGCAGCCTTCTTCGCTGTCGTCACGCTCTTCGATGCTGCGGCCTTCGTCATCCTGTCATCCTCCCGTCCCCCGGCAGGGTATCGCGCAACACAGATCGTTGCACAGCCTGCTCCAAGCGAAGCCAGCTGACAGCTCAGACCGAGGCGGCCGGCCAGCTCGTCCGTCGTCGGGCCGGCCACGCACCACCGCTGATGAGCATGGCTATGAAAGGCGTTGCAAGTGCAGCAGAAGTGCGCTAGAAACGCTCCGAGGGCCGCCGCAGCGGTGGTCTGCCAGGCTGCGGTGCCAGCTTCGAGGGGAGGTCTGATGAAGATGGTCGTGCTCCGGCTGGGGGCGCTGGGCTCCGATGAAGGCGAGGCCGCCGGATGAGGCACGTCGCGGCCACCGCCGGGTCCTGGGGGTCGCCGCTGGTCGAGATCGAGCGGAGCGTGCAGGAGCGGGCCAAGGTGCTCGCCCTCGACATGGCCCGGCCGGAGGGACGGGCCGCGCTTCACGACATCCTCGACGACGAGGTCCGGCGCTGGGCCGCTGACGTCAAGCGGGGCGTGCGCTCCTACGACCTGGCCGACCCCGGCGGGGTGACCGAGCGGGCCTGGCGGAACCTGGCCGGCTACGGCCCGCTCGAACCGCTGCTGGCCGATCCCGATGTGTGGGAGATCATGATCAACGCCCCCGATCAGATCTTCGCCAAGCGCCACGCGGGCACCTCCGGCTACCACGACGAGGTCTTCCACGACGACGAGCACGTGCTGCGCACCCTCACCAAGATCCTGAACGACGCCTCGGCCAGCCACCGCAAGCTCGATCCCGCCGAGGGCCTGCAGGACGCCCAGCTCGACAACGGCAGCCGGCTGCACGTCGTCCACGCCGACATCGGCCGGGACGGCCACGTCCTGGTCAACATCCGGAAGTTCTCGGGCATCAAGATCCGGCGCCTCGACGAGCTGGTCGAGCGGGACATGCTCGACGAGCCGGTGGCCCGCTTCCTGCAGGCGGCGATCCGGGCCCGCCTGTCCGTGGTCTTCGCCGGCCCACCCGGATCGGGCAAGACGACGTTGCTCACCTGCTGTGCCGCCGAGCTCGACCCCAGCCTGCGTGTTGTGGTGGCCGAGGAGGTCTTCGAGACCGACATCCCCCTCCCCAACGTC
>JBBSKY010000038.1:0-28413 GCA_038255915.1 Acidimicrobiales bacterium
CAGGCCGCCTTGATCCGCGCCGCCGGGTGCGTGGCCACCCCCTGGTTCACCAGCTCAGGTCCTCCACAGGAGGTCACCGCGGTCAAGAGCACGGCGGCGACACCAGGATCTCCGGAGCGGGCGGCTAGAGCGGCCGGATCGGCCAGGAGCAATGCTTCGGCCTCGTGGACCTGGAGGTGGGGCAGGAACCTGAGATCGCCCACCGCGTGTTGCATCGCCTCCTCCAGATGGCGGGCCAGGGCGAAGTCCCGAACGCCGTCGGGAACCGGGCGCCCCGGACCGTCCTCGGGGTAGCCGTACAAATCGATCATCGTGGTGACCGCTGCTGCGCTGCGGTCGCCGAGGGCTGGCTCGATCTCGCGCAGGTAGTGCTTCCACCTGCCTCCTCCGCGGTGGGCGCCCCCTCCGGCCGGGCGCTTGGTCTTCACCACCCAGGGCACGAGGAGGACGCCACGAGCCTGGAGGTGGAGCCCGATTGTCTGCTTAGCGATGGCCTCCTCGGTCTGGCCTTCGCAGACGACATAGACACGTCGCGGTGTTCGGGTCACGTCCAGGCCGGGCGACCCCCGAGGATGTTCTTCTCCCACAGCTCACCGACGGCGAAGTCCTCCAGCCAGGTCTCGATCGACGCCGGGTCGACCTGGGTGAAGGTGCTGGAGCCAGCGCGACGCTCGGCGACGATGACATCCGCCACGTCCAGCTGGTTCAGCAGGGTGACGGACTGGGTGGCGACCACGACCTGGGCGGTGTTGGCGGCACTGCGCAGCAGGTCGGCGAGCTGCACGATGGCCGCCGGGTGAAGCCCCAGCTCGGGCTCGTCGATCACCACCAGCGACGGCGGGTTCGGCTGGAGCAGCAGAGTGGACAGGCACATGAAGCGCAACGTGCCGTCGCTCAGGGCCTCGGGACCCCAGCGGCCCTCGCCGTCGGCGTGGCGCCAGGCCAGCCGCAGCAGCTCACGGTTCAGGTCGTCGGGTTCAAGCACGAAGTCGTCGAAGAAGGGGGCGACGAGGCGCACGGCGTCACGGATGCGGAGATAGGCAGCTGCGTCCTTCTGCTTCAGTGCCCAGAGGAACGGGCCCAGGTTCCCCCCGTCGCGTGCCAGCTCGACCCGGTCGCCCAGGGGCTGCGCCAGCTTGACCCGGGCCGCGGGTGAGGTGTCGTGGAAGTGGAACCGCCTCCAGCCCACGAGGGTGGTCAACATCCAATGGGCCACGCTGCCAGGGTGGCCGGCTGCCTCGTCAGCGAGCGTCGATTCGGAATGGCCGACGCCAAGGCGCAGGTCGAAGGGCCGACGATGCATGACACCCTGGCCCCAGCAATCCTCGGCGCCGAAGTACAACCCCCCGACGTCGTCGGCGACGAGTCTGGCGTCATAGCCGTTTCGACCAGCCTCGACTCGCAGGTGTAGCTCGGGTGTGACCCGCCGACCCCAGTGGAGCAAGCGTTCGGCCCCCCCCGCCTGGGCTGCGAACAGTCGCAGCCGCTTGGAGTGAATGGCGCCGAGGAGGTCGAAGACCTCGAGGAGGTTGCTCTTGCCCGAGCCATTGGCGCCGATCAGGACGTTCATCGGGCGGAGGGCCAGGTCGAGGCTGCGGATCGAGCGGTACCCCTCGACCACGAGCCGGTCCAGCCGTTGGACGTCCACGACCGGATCCTACGACCGGCTCGTGACAGCGACTCTCAATCCTTCAGCGCCGCCTCCGACGCGCCTCGGCGGCGTCGCGGATGGCTGGTAGAACGGCGCCGTGAGCACGTGGCGGTCGGATGAGGAGTCCGAACCGCAGGCCATCGGGGCCAGCCTCGACCGGGTGGCGGCCCGTCTCGGGGCTGGGTCGGCCCGGGGCCTGGGGGCGCTGTATGACCGGTGGGAGGACATCGTGGGGGTGGCGGCCGCCGCCCACGCCCAGCCCGGGGCCCTGCGCCGGGGCCGGCTGGTGGTCGAGGTCGACCACCCGGCCTGGGCCACCAGCCTGGCCCACCTCGAGGCCACCCTCGTGCGCCGGGCGGCCGAGGTGGCCGGCCCCGGGGTGGTCGAGGCCGTCGACTGGCGGGTCCGGCCCCGCTGAGTCGCAGGTTGCGCCGACCCGGCCGCTGACGGTCCCTGGAAGGCGGCCGAGAGCGGTCTGCGCCGAGTGACCCTGACCGGACGTCGGATCGGGCGCCAGCGGCGGCGCCACCGGCCGCTGGGGGCCGCTGCGGCATCGCCACGCTGTCACGGGCGACGGGTACACTCTGGGTAGCGGTTCCCAGCTCTTCGCCCCTCAGGGATCCCCCTCATCGACGTCTGGAAAGGCGCGCCCTCCCGCATGCCCGAAACCTCTGCCGCCCCCCCGGTCTCCACCGCCTACAGCGCCAACCAGATGACGGTCCTGTCGGGCCTCGACCCGGTACGCCGGCGCCCCGGCATGTACATCGGCTCGACCGGGCTCAACGGCCTGCACCACCTGGTGTGGGAGGTGGTCGACAACTCGGTCGACGAGGCCATGGCCGGCTTCGCCCACCGCATCTCGGTCACCCTGCAGGCCGATGGCGGCTGCCGGGTCGAGGACGACGGCCGGGGCATCCCCACCGACCTCAACACCCGCGAGAAGATGACCGGGGTCGAGATCGCCCTCACCAAGCTGCACGGCGGCGGAAAGTTCGAGGGCAAGGCCTACCAGGTGTCCGGCGGCCTGCACGGGGTGGGCGTCAGCGTGGTCAACGCCCTGTCGATCCGCACCCTGGTCGAGGTGTACCAGTACGGCAAGCACCACCGGATCGAGTTCCGCAACGGCGGCCGGCCGGCCACCAAGCTCGAGGTCCTCGGCGACGCCCCCTCCCGCAAGGGCCAACCGGCCACCGGCACCATCGTCACCTTCTGGCCCGACCCCACGGTCTTCGCCTCCGAGGGCACCGAGTTCCGGGCCACCACCGTGCTCGAGCGCCTCGAGACCATGGCCTTCCTCAACAAGGGCCTGGAGATCCGCTTCGTCGACGAGCGGCCCGACCGCCAGGACAGCCGGATCTTCAAGTACGACCGGGGCATCGTCGACTACGTCGGCCACATCAACGCCTCCAAGGAGGCGCTGTTCAAGCGGGTCGGCCACTACTCGGTGGCCGAGGCCGAGATGGAGTGCGAGATCGCCTTCCAGTGGAACACCGGCTACCACGAGGGCATCTACAGCTACGCAAACGGCATCTCCACCACCGAGGGCGGCATGCACGAGGAGGGCTTCAAGAAGGGCCTCACCGTGGTGGCCAACAAGTACGCCCGGGGCCGGGGCCTGCTGAAGGACAAAGACGAGAACCTGGCCGGCGAGGATGTGCGCGAGGGCCTCACCGCCATCATCTCGGTGAAGCTGCGTGAGCCGCAGTTCGAGGGCCAGACCAAGGCCAAGCTGGGCAACGTCCCGGTGCGCTCGATGGTCGAGAAGGCCACCAACGAGAAGCTGTTCGAGTGGCTGCAGGAGCACCCGAACGAGGCCAAGGCCATCATCTCCAAGTCCCGGGACGCGGCCCAGGCCCGTCAGGCCGCGAAGAAGGCGCGCGAGGCGGTGCGGCGCAAGAGCGCCCTCGAGGGCGCCGGCATGCCCGACAAGCTGGCCGACTGCGCCCGGGGCACCAAGCCCGACGACGCCGAGCTGTTCATCGTCGAGGGCGACTCGGCCGGCGGCTCGGCCAAGCAGGCCCGCAACCCCACCATCCAGGCCATCCTGCCGATCCGGGGCAAGATCCTGAACGTCGAAAAGGCGCGGATCGACCGGATGCTGAAGAACAACGAGATCCAGGCCCTGATCCAGGCCATCGGCGCCGGCCTGGGCGAGGACTTCGACGCGGGAAAGGCCCGCTACCACAAGATCTGCATCCTGGCCGATGCTGATGTCGACGGCAGCCACATCCGCACCCTGCTGCTCACGTTCTTCTTCCGCTACATGCGGCCCCTGTTCGAGAGCGGCTACATCTACATCTGCCAGCCGCCGCTGTTCTCCACGCTGGTGGGCAAGGAGCGGGTGTACCTGAAGGACGAGGCCGCCCGCCTGGCCTTCCTGGCCGCCAACCCGGGCCACAAGAACCCGTTCGAACGCCTGAAGGGCCTGGGCGAGATGGACTTCGACGAGCTGAAGGTCACCACCATGGACCCCGGCCTGCGCACCCTGCTGCAGGTGTCGGTCGAGCAGGCCGAGCTGGCCGACCAGGTGATGAGCATCCTCATGGGCGAGGACGTGGAGAGCCGCAAGCACTTCATCACCAGCAACGCCAAGGACGTGAGGTTCCTCGATGTCTGACACTTCTGACATAGGCGGCACCAACGGCGACGGCCCGCCCCACCCGCCGGTCGACGTCCCCGAGACCCCGCCCGGTGAGGTGCCCCCTCGCCTCGGGATCGAGCCCATCGCCATCCAGGAGGAGATGGAGCGGTCCTTCCTCGACTACGCCATGTCGGTCATCGTGGCCCGGGCCCTGCCCGACGCTCGCGACGGGCTCAAGCCGGTGCACCGACGCATCCTCTACGGCATGTGGGCCATGGGCGCCCGCTCGGATCGCACCCGCCTGAAGTGCGCCAAGATCTGCGGCGAGGTCATGGGGAACTACCACCCCCACGGCGACAGCGCCATCTACGACGCCCTGGTGCGCATGGCCCAGCCGTTCTCGCTGCGCCACCCCCTCATCGACTTCCACGGCAACTACGGCTCGTGGGACGACGGCGCCGCCGCCTCCCGCTACACCGAGAGCCGCCTGGCCACCCTGGCCAACGTCCTGCTCGAGGGCATCGACGAGGACACCGTCGACTTCGTCCCTAACTACTCCAACACCGACGAGGAGCCGTCGGTCCTGCCGGCCCGCTTCCCCAACCTGCTGGTCAACGGCAGCCAGGGCATCGCCGTCGGCATGGCCACCAACATCCCGCCCCACAACCTGGGCGAGGTCATCGACGCCACCGTCCACCTGATCGACGACCCCGACGCCACGGTCGAGGACCTCATGCACCACGTGAAGGGGCCCGACTTCCCGACCGGGGGGGCCATCCTCGGCCGCCAGGGGATCATCGACGCCTACCAGAACGGTCGGGGCTCCATCAAGATGCGGGGCCGGGCCACCATCGAGGACACCAAGCGGGGCTTCGAGATCGTCATCACCGAGCTGCCCTACCAGGTGGGGCCCAAGACGGTGCTGGCCAAGGTGGCCGAGCTGGCCAACGACAAGACCCTCGACGGCATCGCCGATGCCATTGACCAGTCGGCCGGCGGCAAGGTCAAGCTGGTCATCCCCCTCAAGCGCGACGCCAACCCCCAGGTCGTGCTGAACAACCTGTACAAGCTCACCCCGCTGCAGACCAGCTTCGGGGTGAACATGGTGGCCCTGGTCGGCGCCTCGGGCGGCACCCCCGGCGTGCCCCGCACGTTGAACCTGAAGTCGGCCCTCGAGGCCTACATCGCCCACCAGGTCGACGTGCTCACGCGCCGCTCCCAGCACCGCCTGGCCAAGGCCCAGCGCGACGAGCACCTGCGCGAGGGCCGCCTCAAGGCCGTCAACGTCATCGACGAGGTCATCGCCCTCATCCGCGCCAGCGAGGACCGGCCGGCGGCCAAGACGGCCCTGATGGCCGAGCCGTTCGAGTTCTCCGAGGTGCAGGCCGACGACATCCTCGAGATGCGCCTGGGCCAGCTGACCCGCCTGGCCCGGGTCGACCTCGAGCGCCAGCTCGCCGAGCTGCGCGACCAGATCGCCGAGCTGCAGCGCATCCTGGCCGACCCGGCCGCCCTGCGCCAGGTCATCAAGGACGAGCTGGCCGCGGTGAAGGCCAGGTTCGCCAACCCCCGCCGCACCGAGCTCACCTCCGACATCGGCGAGATCGTCGACCTCGACCTCATCGACGACGAGCCCCTGGTCATCACCATGACCCGGGCCGGCTGGGTCAAGTCGCTCGAGGCCGGCGCCTTCCGCAACCAGGCCCGGGGCGGCAAGGGGGTGACCGGGGCCAAGCTGAAGGAGGAGGACCTGGTCACCGAGGTCCTGCACACCAGCGCGCATGCGTTCCTGCTGTGCTTCTCCAACCGGGGCAAGGTCTACCGGCTGCGGGCCTACGAGATCCCCATCCGGGAGCGGGCGGCCAAGGGCACGCCGATCGTCAACCTGCTGCCCCTGGCCCCCGAGGAGCGGATCCAGACCATCATCGACACCCGCGACTACGAGGGCGGCGGCCACCTGTTCTTCGCCACCGCCAACGGCCAGGTGAAGAAGACGCTGCTGGCCGAGTACGACAAGTCGCGCCGCGACGGCTTCATCGCCATCAAGCTGCTGGACGGCGACGAGCTGGTCCGGGTCATCAAGACCACCGGCGACGAGGACATCCTGATGGTCAGCCAGAAGGGCATGGCCATCCGCTTCGGCGAGGACGACGTGCGCACCCTGGGCCGCGACAGCCAGGGCGTGCGGGGCATGGCCCTCCGGGACGGCGACTCGTTGGTGTCGTGCGACGTGTGCTCGGACGACCGGGCCCTGCTGCTCATCACCGACGCCGGCTACGGCAAGCGCACCCAGCTCAGCCACTTCCGGTCCCAGACCCGCGGCGGCGTCGGCCTCATCGCCATCCGCCTCAGCGCCCGCAAGGGCAAGGTGGTGGCCGCCTTCATGGTCCACCTCGACGACGAGGTCGTCCTCATGTCCTCCGGCGGCGTGGTCATCCGCACCTCCACCCGGGACATCTCCAGCCAGGGCCGCGACGCCACCGGCGTGCGCATCATGAACATGGACGCCGGCGACCAGGTGGCGGCCGTGGCCCCCATCGAAGCCGTCCCCGACCCCGAGCCCTCCGCGTAGGCGGCTCGAAGCTGGGTGGCTCGGTAGCCTCGCTCTCATGTCGGTCGAGCCGGTGCGGCATCTGTTCACCGTCGAGGAGTACGAGCGGATGGGCGAGGTCGGGCTGTTCGACGACGGCCCCCGCGTCGAGCTGGTCGGAGGGGAGATCGTCGAGATGTCACCCATCGGACGCCGCCACGCCGCCTGCGTCAACCGTCTGACCGCCCTGCTCACCGGTGCCCTGGGCGACCGGTTCATCGTCGCCGTGCAGAACCCCATGCGGCTCGACGACCTCAGCGAGCCGCAGCCCGATGTGGTGGTGCTGAAGCCCCGGACCGACTTCTACGCCGCTTTCCACCCCCGGCCCGAGGACACCCTCCTGGTCATCGAGGTGGCAGAGTCCAGCCTGGGTTGGGACCGTGGGATCAAGCGGGGCCGCTACGCAGCCGGCGGTGTCGCCGAGGTCTGGGTCGTGGATCTCGGGGCCGGGGTCGTGGAGGTTGCCACCGAACCAGGGCCGGGTGGCTACGCCCGGGTGCGCCGGGTAGGGCCATCGGAGGCGATCGTGGCATCGGCAGTGCCCGGCCTGACCTGCACCGTCGAGGCGATCCTCGGCTGAGCGTGCCCACTTCTGCCCCACCCGGCGCCTCGGGCGGAAGATCTCGGGGCCAGTGGTAAAGCGATCGCCGGATCGGTCGATGGGAGAGGGCACGACCACGATCTCGACCGAGTTCTCGGCGAGCGACCGAAGGGGCTGAGCTCGCGGCCACCAACCAGTCCCCCGACCAGGGTCAGGGCAGATGCTTCGGTGACCGCTTCGAGGTGACGCGCCAGCTGAAGACCGGCAGCATCGGCCGGACCCTGCGGGCCACCGACCAGGAGCGGGGTGGCGAGGTGGTCGTGCGGACCGTCGCCGGCCCGGACTCCCCTGCGGTCCGTGCCCACCTCGAGCAGGAGGTGGCAGCCTTCAGCCGTCTCGACGGCCACGGCGTGGCCCACCCCACCGCCGCCGGCCGGCAGGACGACTCGTTCTTCTTCGTCGTTGCGCCCTACGTCCCGGGCGCCACGCTCCAAGAACGGCTGCGAGACGGCCCGCTCGGGGTCGCCGATGCCCTGACCGTGGGGCGGCAGGCGCTGGCCAGCCTGGCCGAGGTCCACGAGCACGGCTTCCTCCACGGTGCCGTGCGGCCATCCAACCTGGTGGTCAGCCTTGCGGAGGGGTGCATCGTGGGAGCCAGCCTCCTCGACCTCGGAGTGGCCGAGCTGAGCCGGTGGGCCGGGACGACGCCGGAGCCCTCGGCGGCGACGGCCCGCTACTCCTCCCCGGAGGTTGCCGGCCTGGTGGCCTACGACATCGATGCCCGGGCTGATCTGTACTCCCTCGGTGCCGTGCTGTTCGAGTGCCTGGCGGGCCGGCCGCTCTTCGGGGCGGACACCGTCGGAGCGGTCCTGCGCCAGCACCTGGCGGCGTCCGTCCCCAGCCTGCGAAGCCTCGGTCTGGCCGTCCCCGGCCCCCTCGACGAGGTCATCCAGCGCCTGCTGAGGAGGGATCCGGCGAACCGCTACTCCTCGGCTCGGGCGGCGCTGGCCGACCTCGACCAGATCACCGCCGCGTTGGCATCCGGCCAGGCCACCTCGGACGTCGTCGTCGGCGCGCTTGACAGCCGGGCCACGCTCACCCAGCCGGCCTTCGTCGGTCGCCAGCGAGAGCTGGCGTCGATCGAGGCGCAGCTGGGACGGGCCGGCGCGGGCGCGCTGGTGCTGATCGAGGGAACCTCCGGCGTCGGCAAGACGGCGCTGATCGACGAGCTGAGCCGCCGGAGCGGCGAGGGGGAGGCGTGGGTCCTGCGGGGCCAGGGTGTCGATCAGGTGGCGGCGGGGCCCCTGCAGATGCTGGACGGGGTGGTCGACGAGGTCGTCCGCCGGGTCGGAGCCGATGCCGAGCTCGCCAGCAAGCTCCGGGACGCCCTGGGTCTCCAGCTCGAGGCGGTCGTCGACGCCCTCCCCAGCCTGGCCGGCGTCGTCGGCTCGGTCACCTCCGGCCCCCTCGGTCCCGAGGCGTACGGCGAGGCCAGGTCGCTGCCCGCCCTGACCGCCTTCCTCGACGCCCTCAGCGCCCTGGCCCCCCGGGCGCTGGTCATCCTCGACGACTGCCAGTGGGCCGATGAGCTCACCCTCAAGCTCGTCGCCCACTGGGCATCGCACCAGCCGACGCCCGAAGCGGACGCCCAGGCCGAAGCCACGGGGTCTGACGGAGGCGAGCGGGTGCAGCTGGTCGTGGCCTTCCGCTCTGAGGAGGCGCCCGCCGATCACCCTCTGCGCCGCCTCGATCCGGCTGCCCACGTCGTGCTGGCCCCCTTTGTTGACGACGAGGTGCGCCGGGTGCTGGTGTCCATGGCCGGGCCGCTGCCCGACGAGGCGGTGAGGACCGTCGCCCGGCTGGCGGACGGCAACCCCTTCATGGCCACTGCGGTGCTGCGGGGCCTGGTCGAGACCGGCGCCGTGGTCAAGGGCTCCGACGGCTGGGAGGTGCAGGAGGCGGCGCTGGCCGATGTGCAGACCAGTCGGCACGCCGCCGCCTTCCTCGCCCGTCGGCTGGAGCTCCTGCCAGCTCCGACCCGCCGGCTGCTGGCCGTGGGTGCGGTGCTCGGCAAGGAGTTCGATGGGGCCATGGCGGCCGCCTTGAGCGGCCAGGAACCCGCAGAGGTCGCCAGCGCCATCGAGGAAGCCCGTAGCCGCCACATCCTCTGGTCCTCCGGCACCCGGTGCAGCTTCGTGCACGACAAGGTGCGCGAGGCCCTGCTGGGCCAGCTGTCCGAGGAGGACCGTCGCTCCCTGCACCGCGCTGCAGCCGTGGCCTTCGAGGCAGAGGACCAGGACCAGGTCTTCGATCTGGCCTACCACTTCGACGCGGCCGGCGACGCGGTCCGGGCCCTCCCCTACGCCCTCGTGGCCGCAGCCCGGGCTCGGGGTCAGCACGCCCTGGAGACAGCTGAACGCCAGTACCTCATCGCCGAGCGGGGCGTGGCCGGCGCGGAGGACGAGGCCCGCCGTCAGGTGGCCGAGGGCCTGGGTGATGTCCTGCTGCTGCGGGGCCGGTACGAGGACGCGGCCGTCCAGCTGCGGGCAGCTGTGAACCTGGCCGCCGACGACGTCGGCCGGGCCGAGATCGAGGGCAAGCTCGGTGAGCTGGCCTTCAAGCAGGGTGACATGGCGACGGCGAGCGAGGCGGTGGAGCGGGCCGTGCGGCTCCTGGGCCGGCGCATGCCCCGCCGCCAGGCCGGCTTCCTGGTCTCGCTCCTCGGCGAGGTCATCATCCAGATCCTCCACAGCGCGGCGCCCGGGCGCTTCCTCGCCCGCCGCCGTCCCGAGCGGGCTTGTGGCGACCTGCTGGTCGTGCGCCTCTACAGCCGCCTCGCCTACATCTACTGGTTCCAGCGGGGCCGGGTCCCCTGCCTGTGGGCTCACCTGCGGGAGATGAACCTGGCCGAGCGCTACCCGGCCTCGCCCGAGCTCGCCCAGGCCTACTCCGAGCATGCCCCGGTGATGACCGTGGTGCCGTGGTTCTCCCGCGGTCTGGCCTACGCCGAGCGGTCGCTGCAGATCCGGACCGACCTCGGTGACGTGTGGGGCCAGGGCCAGTCGCTGCACTTCATCGGCACCGTGCTCTACGCCTCGTCCCGATTCCAGGAGTGCATCGACCGCTGTCGTCAGGCGGCGGCCCTGCTCGACCGGACAGGCGACTGCTGGGAGGCGAACACCGCCAGGTGGCACATCGCCTTCTCGCTCTACCGCCTGGGCGACCTTGGGGCCGCGGTCGAGGCCAGCCGCCAGGTCCGCGAGGCGGCGGTGGAGATCGGCGACCACCAGGCCGCAGGCATCGCCCTGGGCGCGTGGGCCAAGGCGTCCTCCGGTGACCTCCCCGCCGCTCACCTTCAGGCCGCGCTCGAGCACCTGGGTGAGGACATCCACACCGGGGCCGAGGTGCTCCAGGGTGAGGCGCTGCGCCTCCTCGGGGCCGGCCGGCCCGCCGAGGCTGTGGTCGTGCTGCGCCGTGCCGCGGCCATGGTGGCGGCCAAGGGCCTGAAGCAGGAGTACGTGGCCCCGATCCAGCCGTGGCTGGCCACCGCCCTGCGCCTGCAGGTCGAGGCCATGCCCACCAGGTCCCCTCGACGCCGTCGCCTCCTGCGCCAGACCCTGCGAGCGACGCGCCGAGCCCGGCGGGTGGCCCGCAGCTATCCGAACAACCTGCCCCACGCCCTGCGCGAGGCCGCCCTGGTGGCCGCCATGCGTGGCCGCGAGCGCGATTCGCTCCGCTGGTTCGACGCCAGCCTACGAGCCAGCGAACAGCAGTCCGCCCGGAGCGAACGGGCCCAGACCCTGCTGGCCCGGGGCCTGACCGGCGTGGAGTTCGGCTGGGCCGGCGCGGCCGCCCAGGTGGCCGAGGCCCGGCGAGATCTGGCCCAGATCACCCCCCCGCCGAAGGCCGACGCGCCTGGTGCGGTCACACTGTCGCTGCTCGACCGGTTCGACTCGCTGCTCAGCGTGGGCAAGCAGATCGCCTCGGCCCTGACGCCCGCCGACCTCTATGCCGCGGTCGGCACCGCGACGCAGGCGCTCCTGCGAGCCGAGGACTGCCTCGTGCTCGGCCTGGGCGCCGCCCATCCCCGCTCGCCCACGATCCTGGTCGGACGGCCGGGGCAGGGGTTTGCCGCGCCGCTGGTGGCCCGGGCCCTGGCCGCCGGCCGTCCCGTGGTGGAGGAGGCGGCGGAAGGCGAACCTGGCAGCGCAGCCCGCTCGGCGCTGTGCGCACCGGTGCACAACCGGGATCGGGCCGTCGCCTGCGTCTACCTCACCTCCGGCCAGGTCGGTGGCCTCTTCGGCGAGGAGGAGATCCGCCTGGCCGAGTTCATCACCACGCTGGCGGGGACCGCCCTCGAGAACATCGACGGCTTCACCAGGGTTCAGACGCTCAGCCGGTCCCTCGAGAAGCGGGTGGAGGAGCGAACCGCCGAGCTGGCCGATGCCTACGGCCTCCTGACCGATGCCAACCGCCGCCTGACGGAGCGGTCCGAGGCGGTTGCCCTCGTGAAGACCATCGCGGTGGCGGCCAACGAGGCGCCCTCGATGGAGGCGGCGCTCCAGGTCGGCCTCGACGCGGTGTGCCGGCACACGGGCTGGCCGGTGGGCCACGTCTACCGCGTCTCGGACGAAGCGAAGGGGGTGGCCCAGTCCACCGACCTGTGGCGCCTCGACCGCCCCGGGACCTTCCGCGCCTTCAAGCGAGCGACGGAGACCGCCGCCCTGGCCCCGGGCCGCGGCCTTCCCGGTCGGGTTGCGGCCACCCGGGCGCCGGCTTGGATCGTCGACGTCCGGCTCGACCCGAACTTCGCCTGGTGTGCCGGCGGCAAGGAGCTCGGGGTGCGCACCGCCATCGCCGTGCCCCTCCCCGCCGGGCCCGACCTGATCGGCGTCCTCGAGCTCTTCTCGGACCGGGTGCTGCCCCTCGACCAGGTGCTCCTCGACCTGATCAGCGAGGTCGGAAACGAGCTCGGCCGGGTGGCCGAGCGCAAACGGGCCGAGGACGCCCTGCGCCGCAGCGAGGAGCGCACCCGCTCCATCCTCTCGGCGGCCAACGAGGCCTTCATCGGGATGGATGAGGACGGGCTGATCACCGACTGGAACCCCAGCGCTGAGGCCATCTTCGGCTGGTCGGCCGACGAGGTCCTGGGCCGCTCCCTGTCGGGCACGATCATCCCCGCCCCCACCCGTCAGGCGCACGAGCAGGGGCTCCGCCACTACCTGGCCACCGGGGAGGGCCGGACGCTCGGCAAGCGGGTCGAGGTCACCGCGCTGCGCCGCGACCAGTCCGAGTTCCCTGCGGAGCTGTCGACCTGGAGCACCACGACCGGTGCGACGGCCGGCTTCAACGCCTTTGTGCAGGACATCACCGAGCGCAAGCGCATCGAGCAGGCCCTGGCCGAGGCGCGCGACCAGGCCATGGAGGCCTCCCGCCTGAAGTCGCAGTTCCTGGCCACGATGAGCCATGAGATCCGCACGCCCCTCAACGGGGTCATCGGTCTCTCCGAGCTGCTGCTCGACACCGAGCTGGCCGGCCAGCAGCGCCCGTTCGCCGAGGGCCTGCGCACGGCGGGCGCGACCCTGCTGGCCCTGGTCAACGACATCCTCGACTTCTCCAAGATCGAGGCGGGCAGGCTGGAGCTGGAGGAGGTCACCTTCGACCCCCGCCAGCTGGTCGAGGACGTCATCGGCCTGCTGAGCGGGAGCGCAGAGCTCAAGGGCCTCCGGCTGGTCGGTGCCTGCTCGCCCGAGCTGCCTGTTGCCCTGCGGGGCGACCCCGGGCGCCTGCGGCAGATCCTGGCCAACCTCACCTCCAACGCCGTGAAGTTCACCGAGGTGGGCGAGGTGGCTGTTCGGGTTGAGCAGGTCAGTCCGCCCACAGGCGACCAGGTGACCGTGGCGTTCTCGGTGACAGACTCCGGCATCGGCATCGCCCCCGCCGACCAGGCCCACATCCTCGAGCCGTTTTCCCAGGCCGACGCCTCCACCACCCGTCGCTTCGGCGGGACCGGCCTCGGGCTCGCCATCTCCCGGGAGCTGGCCGAGGCCATGGGCGGCACGCTCAGCCTGTCGAGCCAGCCCGGCCAGGGCAGCACCTTCCGGGTCACCGTCCCGCTCGGGTGGCACCAGAGCCGCGAACCGAGCCCGCCACCGGCACAGCCGACCACCGTCCCCGCGCCGGCTGGCGTCGGCGGTGGGTTGGTCCTGGTCGTCGAGGACAACCCCATCAACCAGATGGTGGCGACGGCCATGCTGGCCAAGCTCGGCTACGTGCCGGAGGTGGTCTCCGACGGTCGTCAGGCGGTCGCGGCGGTGGCCCGCACCCGCTACGCCGTGGTGCTGATGGACTGCCAGATGCCGGTGATGGACGGCTACGAGGCCACCCGGGCCATACGGGCGGCTGAGGGTGAAGGCGCCCGGGTGCCGATCATCGCCATGACCGCCAACGCCCTGGCCGAGGACCGGGACCGCTGCGTGGCGTCAGGCATGGATGACCACGTGTCCAAGCCGGTCACCCAAGCCGGCCTCGGGCGGGTCCTGTCGCTCTGGACGACCGGCGCCGGCCGCCCCCAGCACCCCGAGCCGACGACCGTGGGGTGAGCGGCACCGCCCCGAGGTGGGCGGCGCCGGGCCGGCTACGTGGCGCGCATCGACACCACGGCGGCGACGAGCGCCTCCGCGTCCAGGACGTCGGCCATCACGCCGATCTGGTCCTCCCAGATGTCGTCGGGAACCTCAGCCTTCACGTCTTCGTCCAACACGTGGTACACAGCGAGACCCAACTGGGTCCCGGCCAGGGCGCCTGCGAATGCTGGGTCTCCCGACACCACCGTCTCCGCCGTGATCTCCGCTGCCTCCGGGTCGGGGGCGCCGATCAACACGACGAGGTCCTTGGGGTCGTGAGCCTGGCTGAGCCGGAGGATCTTCTCCTGGCTCTCGAGGTCCATGGCACCGGAGGCCGTTCAGACGAAGCACTCCGTGGCCGTGAAGGCCACCGTGGCCCCGGCGGCCTTGGCGATGGTGGCGATGGCGGGTCCGGAGATGCCGTCCCGCTCACCGAGGGCGATGACCTGTCGGTCCTTCAACACGCTCATGCAGTTGCTCCCTTGGTTTTGGTCTTGTTGGTGTCCAGCCACTCTGACAGGGCTTCGGCCGAGACCTGGGGTCCGTTGATGCGGGCCACCTCCTCGCCGTCCCGGAACAGCAGGAAGGCCGGGAGGCCCATCACCCGCAGCTCCATGCACAGCCGCCGGGCCTTGGGGGCCTCCAGCTTCACCACCCGCAGCGAGCCTTCGCTGTCGGCGGCCAGCTTCTCGACGTGGGGCATGAGGGCCAGGCAGGGCTGGCAGTCGGGCCCCCACACGTCGACGAGGACCAGGCCCTCGGCCACCAGGTCGCGGAAGGTCTCCTTGGTGGCCTCGGTCACGGCATCGCTCATGGTTGGTCCTCCTCGTTGGGTCGGGCGGGGTTGCGGTCGATGAGCACGCTCATCCCGTCGGACAGCTGGCACATGCGGCCCAGGAACAGGCTGCCCTTGGCGATGAGCATCACCTTGTCGGCCGGCCCGGTGGTGAGCCGGTCGACGGCGTGGGGCAGGTAGCACAGCGACGACGCCAGGTGGCCCTGGGTGGGGGCGAAGCCGGGCATGCCCCGCTCGGCCACGAAGGCGGGCAGGTCGGCCTTTTCGATGTCGCCGCGGCGGACGGCCAGGGCGGCGATCGTCTTGTAGTTGCGGTCGGGCACGTTGCCCGAGCCCTGGGGCTCGGTGATCTCGGGGTTGTGCAGCTCGGTGGCGTAGTCGTCGACGTCGGTGAGGGCGATGCCGTTGCGGGACAGGGGCTCGATGGCCAGGGCCTCCATGACCTGGCTGGCCGACCCGCCGTGCGACACCTTGTGGCGGCCCACCACGTCGAGGCGGATGCGGGGGGAGCGCCCGTCGTCGGCCTGCACCAGCGCGGCGGTGCCACCGAGCACGTCCTCCATGATCGGCAGGCCGTGCTTCAGGTGGCCCTGGAACTTCATGCCCAGCTTGGCCATCGATCCGCCGGCCACCACCGCCACCCGGCCGAACACCCCCGAGGCCACCAGGCTGGCGGCGATGACCAGGGCCGGCACCGGGGCGGCGCAGAAGTTCTTGACGTCCGCGCCCGAGGCTTCGGTGCAGCCGGCGGCCTCGGCCACGGCCTTGGCCATGTTGCCGCCGCCCCGCTGGTAGCGGTCGCCGATGGCCTCCTCGCCGCAGCCCAGGACGTAGTCGATCGAGGTGGGGTCGATGCCGTTGGCCTCGAGCAGGTGGAGCAGGGCCAGGGTGGCGGTGGCCTTGGCCGCCAGGTTGTCGATCAGCACCGAGGCGGCCAGGGAGTCGTCGTGCTCCTCGCCCCGGCGCATCACCGCGCCCGGGACCAGCAGGAGGCTGCCGGGGGAGGCGGCCACCGCATCGACGTCGCCCACCGCCTTCTCGATGCGCTCCAGGTCGAAGCCCTTGGCCAGCGGGTGGGCGGCCAGGGCGGCGGCGGCCCGCTCGGCCACCTCGGCTGACAGGGTGAGCAGGTCGAACTGGTCGACCGCGGCCAGCAGGCCGAGGAACTCCTCCTCGGGCATCAGTTCGCCGACGAGGGCACCCTGGCCCCTGCGAACCCAGCGGGAGGCGCCGGCCATGGCCTGCCACGGCCGGGGTCCCATGTCGCGGGGGTGGAGGGCGTTGAGGTAGGCCTGGTGGGGCGGGTAGGCCACCGCCTCGTCGAAGGTGCGCAGGGCGGCCTCGAAGGCGGCGGCCACCGCCGGGTCCTTCGGCAGCTCGCGGTGGGGCTTGGAGCCGTGCTTGGCCAGCCCCGGGGTGTGGGCCAGCACCTGGGTGGACCCCAGGATCACGCTGTCAGGCACGGGTTCGCTCCTGTGGTCTCGACGGTCTCAGGCATGGGCGGGCGCCACCTCGAACACCGTCGGTGCGGTGACGGCGGTGGCAACGGCCTCGAGGGCCCGCTCGACCAGGCGCCGCCGCCAGGCCCGCTCGGCCGCCGGGTCGAGGGACGGGTCGCCGGTGGGGTAGGGGATGCCCCGGGTCGGCACGATGCGCGGCGCGCCCACCCGCTCGGCGATCGAGGTGAGGTTGCACAGCAGGGCGGTGGGGATCCCCGCCCGCTCCAGCTCCTTCGCCAGCGTTGCCCCGCAACGCGTGCCCGTGCCTCACGTTGCGGTGAGGATGGCGGCCCGGGCGCCGGACCGGCGCATGTCGGTGGCCCACTCGATGCCGAACTTCCGGGCGTTGGCCACCGAGGTGCCGTTGCCGGTGGTGACGAAGTACTCAGCCGAGAGGTGGCCGATGGCCCCCTCGCCCTCCAGCTCGCGGGCCACGTCGAGGGGCACGATGCGGTGAGGGTCGGCGTTGGCGTGCACCGAGGTGAACCCGCCGTGGACCGACCGGTAGCTGCCGGGGGCCAGGGTGTCGCCCTCCAACGGGTAGCGCAGCCAGCGGGTGGCCCGGGCCGACTCGAGGCTTCCCGGGTTGTCGTCGGGAACCAGTCCGCCCTCTGTGACCAGGAAGACGGTGGCCTCCCGCACATCGGCCACCGGGGCGGCCGGCGTGACGGCGTCGAAGCGGGGGAGGGGGATCTCGGTGGCGTCGCGGTCGCCGGCGATCCGGGCCAGGACCAGGTCGACGGCCCGGCGGGCGGACGACTCCTCGACCAGCACCGAGCGACGGGCCACCTTGCCGATGCGCCCGTCCTCAGCCGTGAGGGGCTCGCCGGCCAGGAGCTTCACGGCGGCGCCGCCGAGGGTGATCAGCGACGGCCCCATGCGCCGGGCCACCTCGCCGCTGGCCACCACCGGGGCGGCGCCAGCCTCGTCGAGCCCCGGGTTGTCCTCGTGCATCGAGCCCAGCGCAGCCAGCCCGGCTTCGGCGGCGGCGGCCACCACCCGGGCGCAGGCAAGCCCGTAGCGGCCGCTGGTGAACGCGGGTCCGGCGACCACCAGGTCGGGCTCGGCGGTGCGGATCAGCTCGACGATCTCGGCCGACGCCCCCGGCCCGTGGTCGTCGCCGCACCACACCGTGGCCACGATCTCGTGCTCGTCACCAAGGAGCTCGTCCAGCTTGCGCCCGGGACCCACGGGGCCCTCCACCAGCACCGGCCCCTGCCCGGCCGAGTCCTCGCCTCCCACCCCCGCGAAGAACTGGTTGACGTAGTGGACGACCCGACCCATGCCCTCAGTGTGCCGCTACCCCGGGTCGCCTGACAACCTGCACCCCGTCGCTCACCCCGGGCAGGGCGGCCGATAGGGCTCGTCTGGCAGGTACTGGTCCCACTCGGCCCGGGTGATGGGGTCGCCGGCCAGGGCGCAGACCCGGGCGGCGGCGTCCTCCGGGTCAGTGAGGTACAGCCGCACGGTCTTGTCGTCGCCTGCGGCCATGACCCTGCCGACCGGGCTGTGGGCGACGATGAAGACCTGGCTGGCGCTGGCCGCGGTGAGCGTGGCGACGGGCCTGGGATCCTCGGGATCCCCGACGTCCCACTGCCACACGGTGCCGTCGGTCACCGCCGCGCTCAGCAGGCTCCCGGTCGGGTCGAAGTCGAGGGAGTAGACGTAGTTGCCCGGCCCGCGCAGGCGGTCTCGGACCGTTCGGGGATGGTACGGATCCGAGACCTCCCACAGCTGCACCGTCTTGTCGGCGCTCCCGGCCGCCAGCAGCGACCCGTCCGGGCTGAAGGCGATCGAGTAGGCGTAGTTGGCGAACCCGTCGAGGCGGGCGGCCTGCACGGGCTGGCGCGGGTCGCGCACGTCCCAGAGCCAGACCGTCTTGTCTGCGCTGGCTGCCGCGAGGAGGTTCCCGTCCGGGCTGAAGCCGAAGCCCAGCACCAGGCTCTCCGGGCCGTCGAGCGTGGCGAGGGCGGTCGGGCCGGCGCTCCGGTCGCTCAAGTCCCACAGGTAGACGGAGCCGTCGTCGCTGGCGGCGCCGACGAGCCGGCCGTCCGGGCTGAACCTGACCTGCTCGATCAGCTCCTTCGGTCCCTCGAGCGGTGGGCCGAGGGAGGCGGGCTGCTGCAGGTCGGCCAGGTCCCAGAGCTGGACCTTGTGGGTGACGGTGCCGGCGGCGAGGGTGCGGCCGTCCGAGGAGATCGCGCCGGTGCCCCCGATGCGCCCGACCTCGGGAGGCAGCCTCACCGTGGCCGCCCGGGAGGGGTGCTCGGGCACCGACGCGTCCCACACGTCGATGGTGTCAGCGCGGTTCGCGAAGACGGCGAGGCGCTTGCCGTCGCCGCTGTGGGCCAGCCCGAAGACCGTGTCGGCCGGCCCCGTGAGGAGCGGCCCCGGCCAGGTCCAGATCCTGGCCGTCCCGTCGGTGGCCGTGGCGACGAGCTGGTCCCGCCCGGGGCCGAACCTGACGCCGGTGACCGGTGACGGGGTCTTGAGAGTCGGCTCCCGTGGCTGCCATCCCTCGACGTCCCAGAACCTGATGGTGTTGTCCGAGCTCCCGGCGGCGAGGGTCGTCCCGTCGCCGCTGAACGCCAGCGCGTTGACCCAGCTGGCGAACCCGGTGAGGGGCGGCCCCGCCGCTGTGGGAGTGGCCGGGCTGGCCACGTTCCAGATCCTGATCGTCCGGTCCTTGCTGCCAGCCGCGAGGAGCTTGCCGTCGGGGCTGAACGTGACCGTGTTCACCGTGCTGGCCGTGCCCGCGGGGAGAGTGGCCACGGGCTGGACCCCACCTCCGTCCACCCACAGGCGGACCCCGCCGTCGGTCCCCGCCGCCACGGTGATCCTGCCGTCGGGGCTGAAGGTGACCGTCTGGGTCACGCCGGTCATCCCGACGAGCGGGGGGAGGACGGTCGGCCGCGCCGCGTCGCTCACATCCCAGCGAAGCACCCCGTCAGCGGTCCCGCCGGCGGCGAGCGTTCTGCCGTCCGGGCTGAAGGAGACTGACTGCACGGCCCCGCTGAACCCGGGCATCGGCTGGCCGAGGAGGTGCGGTTGACGAGGATCGGCGACGTCCCAGAGCCGCACGAGGGCGTCGGTCCCGCCGATCGCCAGCCTGGCGCCGTCGGGGCTGAAGGCCATCCCGAAGACGTCGGCTGCCGGGCCGGCAGGGCGAAGCGATCCCAGCTTCTGGGGCGGGTCTGCCTCGCTGAGCGAGAAGAGCTGCACCGTCCCCTCGGCGGCCCGGCTGACGGCCATCATGTGCCCGTCCGCGGTGAGGGCGAGGGCGGTGGCCCCGGGCTGGCCGAGGAGACGGGTCGGGGTCGGCAGCGCCGAGGAGTCGACCAGCGCCGAACGGGCGTCCTGGGTGGGGGAGATCCGATGGGCGACCAGAGCCAGCTGGGCGGCGAGGGATGCATCGGTCTCCCGGAGCCGCGAGGCCTGGATGGCCACCTGGCGGGACAGCGCCACGTTGCGGGACTGCTCGGCGACGCCGCGGGAGTGCCTGGCCACCGTCGCCAGGACGCCGGCGGCCACCGCCAGGCAAACGACGAGGCCGAGGAGCACACGGAGGCGCCGAAGCCGTTGGCGGGCCGAGGACCGCTCACGTGCCGTCTCGTCCAGGCTGGCCTCGAGGAACAGCCGTTCGGTCTCGTTCAGGTCTCCCTGGTGCTCAGCGGCGTCGGACCACGCGGCGACGATCTCCAGGCGCCCGCCCCTGAGCAGCTCAGCCGGGTCGCGGTCGGCCTCGGCCCACAGGCGCGCCCCCTCGCTCAGCTGGCGGCGAACCCGCAACCCGGCCCGATCGGCGTCGATCCACTCGCCGAGCCGGGGCCAGGCCGTCAGCAGGGCCTCGTGGCTCACCTCGACGCTGTTGTCATGAGCGGTCAGGAGGCGGTGCGAGACGAAGCACCCGACGACCCGCTCGAGCGAGCTGTCAGGCGCCGACGCCGAGTCGTGCGCCGCGCCAGGAAGGTCGTCCCGCACGACGTGGCGGCGGGTGACGACGCCGTCGTCGTCGATGTTGACGAGGCGCAGGAAGACCCGGCGGGCCAGGTCCTGCTCCTCCGGCGACAGCTGGCCGTAGACGCGCTCGGCTGTGGCCTGGACGGCATGGGCGATGCCACCCGTGGCCCGGTAGTCGGCGACCGTGAGACGGCCGCGACGGCCCCGCTCCCAGGTCTCCCGGAGGGCGTGGGCGAGCAGCGGCAGCGCACCAGGGTTGTGGATCTGCTGGGCCTGGGGGCGAGGCGACAGGTCGGCCAGGAGGAGGTCGACCAGGTCGCCATCCACCTCCATGCCCACCAGCCGAGCCGGTTCCACGATGGCTCGGCGCAGCTCGTCGGCCGTCATGGGGCCCACGACGACCTGGCTGTCCTGGAGCGCGGGGACCAGCGACGGCTCGAGGGCCGCACGCCCGTAGAAGTCGGCCCGCAGCCCGAGGACGACCACGGCCGCGGCCCGTTCTGCACGACGTGATCGTGCGGCACCCAGCAGGATCGTGATGAGCTCCTGCCGCTCCTGCTCCTCACAGGTGGTGAACACCTCCTCGAACTGGTCCACGACGACGATCACGCCGGCCAGGCCGTCCGGGGCGTCGGGCCAGGCTGCCGGGTCGGCTCGGAGCCGATCTTCGAGGTCGCACGGGTCTCGGCTCAGCGCTCCCGCCAAGGCCTGGCTCAGCCGGCTGACCGGCTGGCCCCCGGGCTGGACGGCCACGCAAGCCCACCTCTCGCCGAGGCCACCGCCACCGATGGCTGGGATGACCCCGGCCTGGAGCAACGACGACTTCCCCGAACCCGAGGCCCCGACGACGACGATGAGCGTCCCGCCGTCGGGGTCCTTGATCACGTCCTTGACCCGCCGGACCACCGCATCGGTCATCACCTCGCGACCGAAGAAGAGGGCGGCGTCCTCGGGGCGGAAGCTCTCCAGGCCGCGGTAGGGAACGGGGGCCGATGCCGGCCGGGGACCGGGCTTGACCCGTGCCCTGGCCAGGGCCTCGACCCACTGCCGGCGCTCCTCAGCATCCACCACCCCCAGGGCGGCGAGGAGCCGTTCGAAGGTGGCGGTCTGGGCGATGCCGGGAAGGTGCTGCCCACTGAAGTAGCCGCCGACCGTGGCGTGGGGCTGGTCCAGCTCCCCAGCCAGGGCTCGGATGGTCTTGCCGGCACGGGTCCGCAGCGCCGACAAGGCCGACGCGAGCTCGAGGCGCGTCGCCAGGAGCGCCGGCTCCGGGCGGGCTGGGAGCTGCGCCGCCGCGTCAGGTCGGTCGGGGTCGGTGATGTCCGGACACTATTGGAGCGGCGGCGCCTCGGGCCGGTGCGGCGCAAGGGCGGGTCTGCCTGACTGCGGATGGCGTACGGGCTTGTGCGGACATCTCCCCAGAGCCCCTCCTGCGCCAGACAGACCTGTACAAAGGGCTCGGGACCTTGCCAGCCCACCATCAGCGGGCAATGGGATCAGGGGGCGGCTCCGGCCCCCTGATCCCATTGTGGGCATCGAGGTCAGATGACGACGACCGGGCAGGCTGCGTGGTGGAGCAGCTGACGGGTGACCGAGCCGAGGATCAGGCTGCTGATCCGGCCCTGGCCGCGGGAGCCGACCACGACGAGCGCCGCCTCTTCCGACCGCTCCACCAGGACCCGTCCCGTCCCCCCGTGGTGGAGGTGGCCAAGGGCGCGCACGCCGGTCAGAGCGGGGTCGGCCATGGCCTGGTCGAGCACCTGCCGGGACAGGCCCTCGATGTCGTCGGGGGCGGTGGCCACCCATGGAGAGGCCGCCAGGACCTGCAGCCGCCAGGCGTGGACGACGTGCAGCTCGGCATCCCGCGCCTTCGCCTCGCCGGCCGCCCACCGGAGGGCGTCGACGGAGGAGGCGGACCCGTCGACGCCGACCACGACCTGGCCGCCGCGCACCGGGGCAGGGGCCCGCACCACGGCGACCGGCCGGGTGGCGGCCTCCACCACCCGCTGGGTCACCGAGCCGAGGAGGAGGTCCTGGAAGCCCCCACGGCCGCGGGCGCCCAGGACGAGGAGGTCGGCGCTGTCGCTGGCCTCCAGCAGGCCTCGGGGGCCCAGGTCGCAGGTGACGAGCAGCTCGACCTGGTGCTCGGCCCCGAGGGCCTCCGACACCCAGGTCCCGAGCGTCGCCTTCGCGGCAGAGGCGTCGTACTTGGGGTCGAACGGGGCGGCCGGGTCGACGTGCTGCTGGTCGAGGTAGCTCCAGACGAGCAGGGCATGCACGGTGGCCCCGTGCACATCGGCCTCCTCGACCGCCCACCGAAGCGCCCCCTTGGCGTTGTCCGAGCCGTCCATGCCGATCACGATGCGCATGAGCCCATCAGACCAGGTCGGCGGTGGCGGTGAAGCGGCCCCAGCCGAGGCAGCTGAGCGAGCAGTAGACGACCGCCGCCGGCAGGGTCAGCTCCTCGGTAGCGGGGACACCCAGCAGGCTCATGTCGTCGCCACCGAGCGCCAGCTCGACCGCGGGCAGCACCAGGCGGGTGTCGTAGTTGCCGGTGCTGACCATGGCCGTGGCCTTCTCGGGCGGCACGACCAGCGAGGGGCCGGTGCCGTCCGAGCCGGCCAGCTCGCCGAACAGCCCCACCGCGGTCAGGCCCAGCTCCTCCAGGGCGTCCATCTTCAGGGCCATGTCGGCATCAGCGTTGCCGCCGCCCTCCTTGGTGACCACCGCAGCGTCGAACCCGGCGGCGGCGCACACCCGGGCGGCCAGGATGGAGATCAGCTGCTTGTCGGCCATGTTCACCGGCTCGGGGGCGATCACCAGGCCGGCGAACTGCAGGTCGACGCCGTGGCGGCGGCGCAGCTCGTTCACCACCGGGTGGTTCTGGTGGACGAAGGTGGGGTTCTTCAGCGCCGGGTGGCCGTACTGGCCGCTGACGATGGCCCCGTCGTCCACCTCGCCCGGGTCGATCAGGGTGGGCAGGCCGGCGCTGAGGCTGCGCCCGTAGACGAAGACGTCCTTGAACGCCCCCTGGGTCTGCAGGTTGGTGATGGCCCCCACCCTGGGCAGGTCGCCGGGCCTGGTGCTCGGGTCGGGCAGCGCCTCCACCTCGTCGGGCTCGACGCCGAGGGCGGCCTCGGCCACGTGGGCGGCCAGGGCCAGGCACCCGGTGCGCAACGCCACCTCGACCGCCTCCCACGGCGCCTCGTCGGCCGGGGTGAACTCGACCACCAGGTTGTGGGTGGCGCCGAGCGGCGAGAGCTCGGCCGCCGGCCCGCTCATGTCGACCACCGCCTCCTGGGCTCGGGGCAGGAAGCCGGCCGTCACCACCGCCACCCCCCGCAGCACGTGGGTCTCGCCGTGGCCCTGGGGCACGGCCCGCCCCACGAACCCGGGGAAGATCCCGCCGCCGCCGGGGCCCTTGGTCCGTGGCTCGACGGCGTCCAGCACCTTCACGATGCGCACCGAACGGCCGGGCGAGGCCCAGGTCAGGCGGACCTCGGCCAGCGCCGGGTCGTTGAACAGGGCCGCCGCCTCGGGGGCGGAGACGGTGAGGGTGCCACCGGAGAGGCTGGTGCGATCGCCCAGCGCCACCTCCTGCACCCGGTGCACCAGACGAGTCAGCATCCCCCGATGCTGCCACCTCGGCAGGGGAGGTACCGTCGAGGCGGCTTCCCCCTGCTGTTTTCGTTCCCCGTTCGCCCGGGAGGAAACCGATGGAACAGCGTGGCCAGGCGCTCCCCCTCCTCGCCGTGGTGGTGGCGCTCGCCGCCCTCATCGTCCTGGGCCTGGGCCGGCTCGGGGCCGTCGTGGTGGCCCGGGCCGAGGCCCAGACCGCAGCCGACGCCGCCGCTCTGGCCGGGGCCCGCCTCGGCCGTCCCGTGGCCGAGCAGCTGGCCGCCGCCAACGGCGGGAGCCTGGTCTCGTTCGCCGCGGCCGGCCGGGAGGTCGAGGTCGTGGCCGAGGTGCGGGGGGAGCAGGCCCGCGCCAGGGCCCGCCGGGCCTGAACCCACTAGCCTTGGCCCTCATGGCACAGGGCCGCCGAGTGCGTCGCGTCCTCCGGAAGATCGACACGTTCTCGCTGGCCAAGATGGCCTTCCTCTTCCACCTCTGCCTGTCGCTGGTGGTCGTGGTGGCCTGCCTCCTCCTGTGGACGGTGGCCGACGGCCAGGGCCTGGTCGACCAGCTGGAGAAGACGGTCCGCACCAACCTCCAGCTCGACACCTTCACCATCGAGGGCAAGGTCCTGTTCCGCTCGGCCGTGGCCCTGGCCGTCCTGTTCGCCCTGCTGGGCACGGGCCTGTGGATCTTGGGCGCCTTCTTGTTCAACCTGCTGTCCGACCTCGTCGGTGGCGTCCAGGTCTGGGTCCTCGAAGAGGTCCTGTTCGACCAGACCCAGGAGGAGGCCGGCGCCCAGGTCACCGACCGCCCCGAGCCCCCTGGCCTCGAGCCGGCCCCCCAGCCCGTCGTGGCCGCCACCAACGGCGCCGCCCAACCCACTGGCCGGGAGTCCGCCCAGGTGGGCTAACTTGACCCCCTCCCCGGGGCTATAGCTCAGTCGGTTAGAGCGCAGCACTGATAATGCTGAGGTCGATGGTTCGATTCCATCTAGCCCCACCACCGCCGACCAGCGAACGTGCAGGTCAGGACCCCGTTCGGTAGGCGACAGGGTGGTCCGAGAGTCCCCGGTATTGACCGTGACAACCCCCTACGTGCCACTGCATCTGGCACGGAACTGGCACGTCGCCGGCGGCTGAGGGACCTCGGTGAAGCGCTGGCCGAGCCGAGGGACACCGCCGCCGCGCCGCGAAGCGAGGCAGCGGCTCGCGAGGACCGGTCGAGCCCGGCATCGAGGCCGAGGTCGCACCTCCGGCTGCCCGGCTGCCCGGGTGTTCGGGGTCGCGATGTTGGCGCCGTTGCGCTGGTCACCTGTCGCCTCAGCGATAGGTGCAAGTCTGTGCCGGTCTGCAGAGGGGTGGTCAGACTCGGACGAGGCGGCGGCGGCCCTCCGGAAAGGTGACGGCGGGATTGGTCGTGGCCCATGGGATGAAGGCGAGCACGTGGCGCGGTGACCGACGTTGAAGATGGCGGATCTAGGGCGCATCGGTGTCGCGCTCGGGACAGTTGAAGGGCCGTATCTGAGGTCGGTGAACGTGGACGCCGCAACTGGCCGCTGCGCACCGCTGGTACCCGGTCTCAGAACGGAGCGACGCCTTGATCGACAAGCCGATCCCCTTGCCCACACTCATCGACGTCGAGGTCCTCGCCAGGCACCTCGGCGTCACGACCCGCCACATTCGCCGGCTTGTGGACGAACGGAGGGTGCCGTTCCACAAGGTCGGGCGCCTCGTGAGGTTCGATCCCGTCGAGATCGCCGACTGGCTGCGCGGCAACCGGCCGACGAGTCAGGCTGACGTCGCGGCTTCGCTGTCACGTTCGCCCGTACGCTTGGCTCCGCCGGGTTCCGACCCTGCCTCGTCGGCTCTGAAGCTGACCTCCCGGAAAGCGTCTCCTGCCAGGAGGCGTCCGCCGCCGGTCGCCCGTGAGGCGTCGGAAGGAGTGCTTCCCATGTCGATCCCGAGCGCGCCGCCTGACCGCCGTGAGCAGTAGGCGATCCTTCGGCAGTGTCCGCCGCCTCCCCTCCGGTCGGTGGCAGGCCCGCTACCCCGGTCCTGAAGGGCAGCTCGTTCCCGCCCCCACCACCTTCCCCACCAAGGGCGACGCTGCCCGCTATCTCGCCGGGGTCGAGGTTGACCAGGGCCGGGGTCTGTGGCTCGACCCGCGGGCAGGTCAGACCACGCTCGATACCTGGGCCGCCGACTGGCTGCTCCGTCCGGCCAAGCGGCGCAACACCCTCGCTCGGGACCGCCAAGCGCTGGCCAAGTATCCCCAAGCCTTGGCCATCGGACGCTGGGCTCGCTCACTCCAGCGCTCATTGGCATCGTCGTCCGGGAGGAGGCGGGCAAGGTGGCGCCCGCTACCGCCGCCCGGGACCTCGCTACCTTGCGCGCCGTGCTCAATGCCGCCGTCGAAGCGGAGCTCATTGCCCGCTCGCCGTTGCGTGGCATCCGTCTCGCGGTCGTTGTGCCCCCTGAGCGGCCCACCCTCGCCCCAGTACAGCTTGCTGCCCTCGCTGCGGCCATTGAACCGCGGTTTCGCGCCCTTGTTCTGCTGGGAGGTTGGGCGCGGGCTCCGCTGGTCAGAGGCAATCGCGCTCCAAGTAGCTGACGTCGACTTCGACCGGCAGACCCTGACCCTCTCTCGCACTCTCTCCGAGGTCGGTGGTCATCTTGAGCTAGACGAGACCAAGAGCCGTTCGAGCCGCCGCACCCTGGCCATTCCGAGCTTCCTCTTGGAGGAACTCATTGAGCATCTCGCGAAGCACCGACCCTCGGCCTCACCCACCGATCTGGTGTTCGTCGGTCGCCATGGGGCACCGCTTCGGCGCACCTTCGCAGCCCGGCACTTCGGGCCTGCTGTCACAGCCGCCGGCCTCGACCCTCGTCTTACCTTTCACGGCCTGCGCCACGTCGCCACCTCGTTCATGGTCGATGCAGGCGAGCACCCCAGGGTGATGCAGGCCCGCCTCGGCCACGCCAGCGCCAAGCTCACGATGGAGCTGTATGCCCACGTCTCGACCGACGCTGACCGCTCGGCGGCTGCGCGGCTCGACGCCCTGGCGCGACACCGCAACACGATGGTGTAATGCGTATACGCTCACATCGTGGACGCGGTGCGCAGCGAGTTGAGGCAGATGCGAGAGGCAGCCGGACTGTCGATTCGTGAACTGGCGGAGCGGGCGGGGGTTGCCGCGTCGACGGTCTGGCGCATCGAGGCCGGGCGTCTGGATCCAACGGTGGGGATGCTCCGCCGGCTCACGGTGTCGGTGCGACCGCCCGTGCCGTCGAGTCCAGCCACACGAGAAGCCGTGGTCGGCCTGGCCCTTGGCCGGCTGACGGCTTCCGCGGTTCTCCGAGATCCGGATGAGCTCGTGGCCAAGGCCGGTCGTCGCGTGGCTGCCGTTCTGGCCGACGACCGAAGCCAGCGAGGACAAAAGCTGTGGGCGGCGGAGTGGCAAAAGGTGCTGGACGGTCCGCTCGAAGGGGTGGTGGCGGTGTTGATCGATCCGGGCGAGCGCGGGTATGAACTGCGGCAGAACACCCCGTTCACCGGCGTGCTCTCGGACGAGGAGCGGTTGGCAGCGGTGCGGCGTGCGTCGAGGGAGCATCGTGCGGCGCGATCAGCTTGAGCACCTGATCCGGGCGGCCGGCTCACTCCTTGGCGATGACACCGTCATCGTGATCGGGAGCCAGGCGATCCTGGCCACTGTCCCAGCGCGGCTGAGGAGGCGCTGATGCGGTCGATGGAGGCCGACCTCCTACCGCTCGACGACCCGCTGGAGGAAAAGGCGGATCTGATCGATGGCGTGCTGGGTGCCGGTTCGATGTTCGACGACACCCACGGGGTCCATGCCGACGGCGTCAGCATCACGACGCCCGCCCTGCCTGCAGGCTGGCGACAGCGGCTCGTGGAGATCTCGAACCCGAACACCAACGGGGTCAGAGGGCTCTGCCTGGAGCCGCACGACCTGGTCGTGTCGAAGCTGGCGGCGGGACGGCCCAAGGACATCGAGTTCTGTGACGCCGTCGTCCGCAACGGCTTGGTCGATACGGACGTCCTCACCGACCGAATCAGAACCACCGAGCTTTCTCCTTCGGCCCGAGCCCGGCTCGCCTCCTGGGTCGCGCGGTGGACCTCCTGACCAGCGCCGGCCACGACGCTCGAGTTCGATCTGGCACGTGAATGGCACGGACCGTCCCCTGCCGTAGTGATCGGAAGCAAAAGCCCAGGTGAGAATGGGTACGGGTCGACCACGACGAGAGCACTGATAATGCTGAGGTCGATGGTTCGATTCCATCTAGCCCCACCCAGGAGAGGCGGGGCTTGTCGATGCGCGAGCTGGCTGAACGGGCCGGGGTGGTGGCCTCGACGGTGTGGCGGGTCGAGTCTGGACGGCTTGATCCGACGGTGGGGATGCTCCATCGACTCTTGGAACCGGCGAAGGATGAGCGGCGCCATGGCCCCGGGCCACCACCAGCTCGGGATGCTGGCCCAGGACCAGGGCGACCACGACGGGGTCACCGCCAGGCCATGGAGACCGACGAGGGC
>JBBSKY010000039.1:0-28379 GCA_038255915.1 Acidimicrobiales bacterium
CGCACCCCGAGCAGGCCGCCGAGGCGGGCCCGGAGGGGGCCGTTGGGCAGCCCATCGGCCGATGTGGGCGCGGCCGTGACGGCCACCTGAGCCCGGAGGGTGGCGCCGTCGGTGAGGATCAGCTCCCGCCGGTCGTCCTCGTGCAGCTCCAGCCGGAGCCCGGCCCCGGCCAGGCTGCCGTCGAAGGTGTCGAGCACGGTGCGCCGCACCGGCCGGGCCACGCCGACATCGAAGCCCGAGCTGGCCAGGTGGTCCGCCACCTCGTCGCAGCTCCTCTTGGCATGGGTGAACACCTTCGCAGCCAACGGGCTGTGACCTTCCCCTCTTCGCTCCCGACCCCGGTGCCTCGCAGGGGCTCCGAAGCTCCACGGGCGGCTCGCAGCGTACTCGACGGCAACGGCGCCGACCATGGTTGCGAGGCCTGCTTCCCGGTGCGAGCGCGCCGCTAGCCTCGGTGGGCGATGGCCGACCTCGAAGATCGCTGGCGCGACCTGGGCGAGTTCATCCGCGACCAGCGCCTCTCCTCCCGGCTCAGCCTGCGGCGCCTCTCCGACTTGGCCGGCATCTCCAACCCCTACCTCAGCCAGATCGAGCGGGGGCTGCGCAAGCCGTCGGCCGAGATCCTCCAGCACATCGCCAAGGCGCTGCGCATCCAGGCCGAGACCCTCTACGTGCGGGCGGGGATCTTGGAGGAGCGCGAGCCCGACGACCTGGTCGGTGCCATCCTGCGCCAGCCCTACCTCACCGAGGAGCAGAAGCAGGCCCTGATCCGGGTGTACGAGTCGTTCCGCCACGAGAACGGCGACCGGGTGGTGGCGCCGGTCCTCGACGGCGAGGACGTCGCAGCCCCCGAAGCCACCGCAGCCGCTGAGTAGCCGGGCGATCTCGGTAGATTTCAGCCGCTCATGCGCTCCCTCGCCGTCCTGTCGTTGCACACCTCGCCCCTGGCCCAGCCCGGCGTGGGTGACGGCGGCGGCATGAACGTGTATGTCCGAGCGCTCTCAAGCGCCCTGGCCCGGGCCGGGGTGGCCTGTGACGTGTTCACCCGGGCCGACCGGCCGGGACTGGCCCCGGCGGTGTCGGTCGAGCCCGGCCTGCGGGTCCACCACGTGCTGGCCGGCCCGCCCGAGACGGTGCCGAAGGAGGAGCTGGTCTCGCTCATCCCCGCCTTCACCGCGGGGGTGCTCGACCAGCAGCGCCACGCCGAGATCCCGGCCGACGCCGTGCACGCCAACTACTGGCTGTCGGGGGTGGCGGGCCACGCCATCAAGCACGAGCTGGGGCTGCCGCTGCTCAGCACCTTCCACACCCTGGCCCGGGTCAAGGCCGACGCCGGCCTGTGGGAGGGCGAGGCGGCGGCCCGGGCCGAGGCCGAGGCGGCGGTGATCGGCTGCAGCGACGCCGTGCTGGCCTCGTGCGCGGTCGAGGCCATGCAGCTCGAGGCCCTCTACGGGGCCGACCCCGACCGAATCGAGATCGTGCCCCTCGGCGTCGAGACCGCCTTCTTCAGCCCCGGCGACCGGGCCCAGGCCCGCCGGGCGGCCGGCCTGCCGAGGGACGTGCCGTTGCTGGCCTGCATCGGCCGCATCCAGCCGCTCAAGGGGTTCGACGTGGCCGTGCGGGCGCTGGGTCTGCTCGACGAGCGGGTGGCGAACGCCCACCTCGTCATCATCGGCGGCCCGAGCGGCCCCGAGGGCGAGGCCGAGGAGGACCGGCTGCGCACGCTGGTGCAGGCCTTCGGCCTGAAGGGCCGGGTGCACCTGCTCCCCCCCCAGCCGCACGAGCTGCTGTCCACCTTCTACCGGGCCGCCGACGTGGTGCTGGTCCCGAGCCGCAGCGAATCCTTCGGCCTGGTGGCGCTGGAGGCCGGCGCCTGCGGCACCCCGGTCGTGGCCTCGGCGGTGGGCGGGCTCACCACGCTGGTCGATGACGGCGTCACCGGGTTCCTGGTGGACAGCCGCGACACCGCCGCCTTCGCCGCCGCCGCCGCCACCATCCTCGGCGACCCGGTCCTGGCCGCGGCCATGGGCGCCGCCGCCGCCCGCCGGGCCGCCCGCTACACCTGGCCGGCCACCGCCGGCCGCCTCCGCCGCCTGGTGGCCGACCTCACCAGCCGCGAGCTCGTCGACTGCACCTGAGCTCAGGGCTGCGCCAAACCGCCCGGTTCTGCCGGGAGTAGGTGGGTCGACAGCGGCATCTCCCGGCAGTTGCGGGAAGGGCTAGCGGAAGGCGAGGAAGCCGGCGTCGGCCAGGGTGGTCAGGTCGTTGGTGGCGATGCCGACACGGGAGACCGTGAGGAGACGGGGGCCGACGACCAGGCTGCGGTCGATCGGGGTCGAGCCGGGGTGGGTGATGCGGGCCTGCTCGGCCACCGACCTGTCGCCGACCTTGAAGGCGACGACGCCGACGAACCCCGTGCCGGAGGCACCCGGCTCGCCGAGCGGGAGGATCTCGCCCATGCCGTGGGAGGCCACCGGGGCCACCGCCAGGCCGGCGGCCGGCCAGAACAAGAAGGCGTGGTGGTCGTCCTCGGCGGTGGAGCTGGCCTGGGGCAGCACCGCTCCGGCCAGCTTGGCGGGGGCGGCCGGGTCCCCCACGTCGAACAGCGACAGCTGGGTGCCGAGGCGCCGGCCCTGATCGCTGGCCTCCTGACCGATGCCGAGGAGGCGGCGGTCGCCCGCCGGGTGCAGGTAGGCCGAGTAGCCCGTGATCTTCAGCTCGCCGGTGAGCCGGGGGGCACGGGCGTCGCGCAGGTCGAGGACGTAGAGGGGGTCGACCTGGCGGAAGGTCACGACGTAGCCGGTGGCGCCCAGGAACCGGACGGCGTAGATGCGCTCGCCCCGGCCCAGGCCCTCGACCGCCCCGGTCTCCACCCACTCCTGGCCCGCCGGCCGCAGGACGGTCACCCGGCTCTGGCTCTGGCTCTGTCGGTCGATGGGGGCCCCGTCCTGGCTGCGCCCCTGGCCTTCGAGAGTGGTGGCCACCCGCAGGACGCCGCTGTGCTCCGACATCGAGAACTGGTTGAGAAGCTGGCCCGGAACGTCGCCCGACCCGGCGTAGCGGGCCTTGGCGGGGTCGGTGATGTCAAAGGCGTGGATAGCCGTGCGGGTGGCTTCAGCCTGGACGGGGGCGCTTCGCCCGACGACCGGACCTCCGGTCGGGCGGAGAGGCCCGCCGTAGCGGGTGGTGGCCACGAACAGCCGGTCGGCGCTGGCGTACACCGTCGAGGCGTCGGTGACCACGGTGACCGCCGGTCCGGGGGCGTCGGCTGCGGGGTCGAGGCTCTGGACGGCGATGGTGCCGACCCCGGAGGACTCCACCGGCACGTAGGCGTCGGCGCACGACGCCCCCTGGGGCAGGAAGGCCGACGGCGCGGCGCTGTTCACCACCTTTGCGTTGGCGGCGGTCACCTTCTCCTCGCTCACCCGGCCCGTCACCTGGGGAACGTCGAGGTCGGGCTGGGACCGGGTGACGATGCGGGCCACCCCGTCCACCAGCCGGGCGTCGAGGTAGCCGCCGTCGATGGTGTGGGTGCGGGCCAGCCTCGGCCGGGCCGGGATCTTCAGGTCGATCACCGCCACGGTGGTGCGGGGTCGGCGGGCGCCGTCCTCGGGGGCGCCGAAGCTCCCGTAGGCCGTCGCCGAGTTGAGCACCAGCGCCCGATCCCCGACGAGCAGCAGCTCGCCGCCGACGCCGGGCAGCTCAAGGGTGCCGACCAGGCGGGGTGGCCCGGTGACGTCGAGGACCCGGAGCTGGCCGTCGACGGTGGTGACCAGGAGCCGCCCGTCGGTCTTGACCCGGTCGGGCTCGTCGACTCCCGCCTCCTGCACGTTGGTGGCCGAGAAGTCACGACCGGCCTCGGGCGCCGCCGGGGCGGCCGTTGCCGCCCCGTCGGCGTTCATGGTCCGGGCCTCCGTGTCGCCGGCCACGCCCGTGCCGAACCGGGAGCTGCTGAGGGACTCCAGCGCCCGCGGTCTGACCGCCGCGGCGAAGCGCTCGCAGGTGACGGCCCGCACCAGGGCCGACGCCTGGCCGGGGCGGCGCTCGCCGGCAGCCAGGGGCCCCGGCGCCGGGCTGGCATCCAGGGGGATCAGCCCGGCGGGCGGGACGGGGGTGGTCGGCCCGCCCGCCTGGCCGCCTGAGCACCCCGCGGCCACTGCGGTGGCGAGCACCGCCGCTGCCACCAAGCCCTTCGTCCGCCCTCGCCGGCTCTGGAACGTCGTCATGGCTCATCGCCTCCTCGAGGCGGTCCTGCCTCACCCTGCTCCGACGGCGGCGGCGGCCCCTCTGGTTCCCGATCGGTTGCAGGTCTCCGGACGGCCCCTCCTTCCTTCTCGCCTCCCAAAAAGATCTGAAGACATATGGGAGTCATCTGGTTGACGCCCTTCCAGACCGCCGGCTAGTCTTCCCAGGTCGGGGCGGATCCGTTCGGGGAAGTGCGGATCCGCCCCGGCGCTCACACTTTGGGGTCGTTCCGGCCCCTCAGGCGTCGTCGTCGGTGAACAGCGAGGCCGGGTTGAACTGGTCGGGGTGGTCGCCCCAGGCCAGGGCGGCGATCACGTCCATGGCGTCGACATCGGCGGTGGCCTTGCACACCCGCACCAGGTAGGCGTCGGCAGCGGCGGGAAAGATCGAGATGACCGTCTCCACCGGCGGGCAGCCCTGCTTCGGGCAGGCCATCTCGCTGATGGTCAGGGTGTCGTCCTCACCCAGCTCCAGCTCGTCGCGCACGAGGCGGCGCAGCGCCGTGGTGTCGGTCCGCTGGGCTCTGGCCTTCCACATGGTCAGCCGGCTCCCGAGCCGACGAGGCAGCCGGTGAAGGACGACTCGAGCCGCCCGGGGTCGAGGTTGCGGCCGATGAAGACGAGGCGGCTGCGCCGCTCCTCGCCCGGAGCCCACACCCGGGCGGGCTGCACGTCGACCAGCATGTGGACGCCCTGGAACACGTGGCGCTGGTCCTCGCCGGCGATGGCGAGGATGCCCTTCATCCGGAAGATGTCGATCGCCCACTCCGCCACCAGCTGGTCCATCCAGGCGCCCAGGCGGTCGGGGTCGAGCTCGCCCACCACGTCGAAGGACACCGAGGTGACGCCCGAGTCGTGGTGGTGGCCGCGCGGTGCTCTGCCTGCGGAGCCGGCGGGCTCTGCTTTGCCTCCGGAGCCGGCGGGCTCAGAGCCGGCGAGAAACGCCGGGTCCATCTCGACGATCCGGTCGAGGTCGAAGGCGTGGACGCCGAAGATGCGGTCGAGGTCGACCTTGCCGTGCTCGGCGTAGACCAGGTCGGCCTGCCCGTTGATGGCCCGCACCCGCTCGACCACACCGTCGAGGGCGGCCTGGTCGACCAGGTCGGCCTTGGTGACCACCAGGCGGTCGGCGAAGGCGATCTGCTCGACCACCTGGGCGTCGGCGCCGGCCGGGCCGTCGAGGTGGAGCAGAAGGTGCTTGGCGTCGACCAGGGTGAGGATGGCGTCCAGCTCCAGCTGGTCCCGCAGCTCGTCGTCGAAGAAGAAAGTCTGGGCCACGGGCGAGGGGTCGGCCAGGCCGGTGGTCTCGACGATGATGTGGTCGAGCGGCTCGTCGCGACGCAGCAGCCGGCCCAGGATGCGGATCAGATCGCCGCGCACCGTGCAGCACACGCAGCCGTTGTTCATCTCGAAGATCTCCTCGTCGGCCTGCAGCACCAGCGCCTCGTCGATGCCCACCTCGCCGAACTCGTTCTCGATGACGGCGATCTTCCGGCCGTGGTTCTCGCTGAGGATGTGGTTGAGCAGCGTCGTCTTGCCTGCCCCCAGGAAGCCGGTGAGGACGGTGACGGGCACGCGGGGTCGGGTCATGACGAGCGCGAACCTACCGATCTGTCCGGTCTACGGGGCAGCTCGGGCCCTGTGCCTCCGCTCTGAGGGGCCGCTCGGGCCCCGCCCGCCTCCTACCGCTCGTCCCGCAGGGCCAGGAAGGCCAGGGGGATCGACGAGACGACGATGAGGACCAGGGCGGGGGCGGCGGCCCGGCCGAAGAAGCCCTCGCTGGTGGTGGCCCACACCCGGGTGGCCAGGGTGTCGTAGCCGGTGGGGCCGAGGAGGAGGGCGGCGGGCAGCTCCTTCATGGCGGTGAGGAAGACCAGGGCGAAGGCGGCGGTGGCGCCGGGGCGGACCAGGGGCAGCACCACCCGGCGGGCGGTGGCCAGGGGGCCGGAGCCGAGGGAGCGGCTGGCGTCCTCGAGGCTGGGGCTGATCTGGCCGAGCGTGGTGCGCAGGGCGCCGACGGCCTGGGGCAGGAAGAGCACCAGGTAGGCCAGGACCAGCATCCCCACCGTCTGGTAGAGCGGTCGGGCCACCCGGGCGCCGAAGAACACCAGTGACAGCGCCACCACCAGGCCGGGCAGGGCGTAGCCGGCGTAGGACAGCCGCTCGGTCCAGCGCGACAGCCGCCCGGGGTGGCGGGCGGCCAGCGCCGCCACCGGCCAGGCGGCCACCAGGGCGGCCAGCGCGCCCCCCGCGGCCACCCGGGCCGAGCGGCCGGCGGCGCCCGCGGTTTCGACCAGGTCGATGCCCTCGCGGGCGCCGAGGACGAGCCAGGTGATCAGCGTGGCCACCGGGACGGCGAGGGCCACGACCATCAGCGTCACGAGGAGGCCCAGGGCCGGGGCCCGCCAGCGGCCCAGGGCGACGGTGCGGGCGGTGCGGGCCGTGCGGGCGGCGGCCACCCGGGACCGGCTGCGGGTGCGCACCTCGACGGCCACCACGCTGAGCGACACCGCAGCCAGGACCAGGGCCAGGACGGCCGCTCCCGAACGGTCGAGCGAGCCGCGATACTGGCCGTAGATCACCCGGGTGAAGGTGTCGAAGCGCAGCAGCGACACCCCGCCGAAGTCGGCCAGGGTGTACAGCGCCACGAGCAGGCCGCCGGCGGCCACGGCCGGCCGCAGCTGGGGGAGCGTCACCCGCCGAAACGTCTCCCACGACCCCGACCCCAGGCTGCGGCTGACGTCTTCGAGGGCGGGGTCGAGGCGGCGCAGCGCCCCCCGCACGGTGAGGGTGACGTAGGGGAACGTCGACAGCGACAGGGCCAGCCAGGCACCGACGAAGCCGTAGACCTCGGGCAGAGCCTCGACCCCGAGGGGCCCCAGCCAGCGGGCCACCGCCCCCCGGGGCCCGAAGGCGGCGGTCACGGCCAGGGCGGCCACATAGGAGGGGACGGCCAGCGGCAGGGCGGTGAGAACGGTGAGCAGGCGGCGCCCGGGCAGGTCGGTGCGGGTGGTGAGCCAGGCCACCGGCACGCCGATGGCGATGGCCGTGGCCGTGGTGGCGGCGGCCAGCCCCAGGCTGTTGCGCAGCAGGCGCAGCGTCCGGCCGTTGAGCACCAGATCGCCTGCGGCCCCGAGCCCCACCTCGCTGGCCCGCAGGATTAGGTAAGCGAGGGGCAGGACGGCCAGCGCCGCCACCAGGGTGGCGGCGACGGCGGTGGCCGGCGGCGCCCGGCGGACCGCCGTCATCGGGTCACAGGATCTGCAGGCGGGTCAGCAGATCGACGGTGCCCTTGGCGTCGTCCAGCTTCGACAGCTCCACCTCGGGCGTGGCCAGCTTCTCGATGTCGGGCAGCTGGGGGTCGGCCTGCACGGAGGGGACCACCGGCAGCTCGAAGGTCTTCTCGGCGAAGTAGCGCTGCGACTCGTCGGTGAGCATGAACTCGATGAGCCGGGCCGCGTCGGCCGCCTTCTTCGAGCCCTGCAGGATGCCGGCGCCGGCCACGTTCACCAGGCCGCCCGGGTCGCCGGCCCCGAAGTACTTGTTCTCGGCCTTGCCGGCCTTGCCCTCGGCCCGAAGCCGGAACAGGTAGTAGTGGTTGACCAGGCCGGCGTCGACCTCGCCCCGGCCCACGGCCTCGACGATGGAGATGTTGTTCGGGAACACCTTGGGCTCGTTGGCCTTCATGCCCCGCAGCCAGGCCTCGGCCCCGTCCTCGCCCTCCAGCACCCGGAAGGCGGTGACGAACGCCTGGAACGACCCGTTGGTGGGGGCCCAGGCCAGGCGCCCCTTCCACTTCGGGTCGGTGAAGCCGTCGATGCTGGCGGGAAGATCGGCCTCCTGGACGTCATCGGTGTTGTAGGCCACCACTCGAGACCGGCCCGACAGGCCCACCCAGCGGCCCTCGGGCGAGCGGAACTGGACGGGCACCCGGTCGACGATGGGCTGGGGCAGGGGCGCCAGGCGGCCGGCGTCGTTCACCTGCCCGAGGTTGCCGGCGTCCTGGACGATGAGGATGTCGGCTTTGGGCCGGTCGCCCTCCTCGAGCACGGCGCCCGACACCTCGGCCGAGTCGCCGTAGCGCACCTTCACCTCCACGCCGGTAGCGGCCTCGAAGCGCTCGAACAGCGGCCCGACCAGGTCCTCGGTGCGGCCGGAGTACACGGTGAGGCTGGGCCCGCTGTCGCCCGAGCAGGCGGCGAGGGGGAGGATCAGGGCCGCGGCGGCGAGGACAGCGGTGAGGGTTCGGCGCATATCTGGTATCCCATCCGTCAGATGTTCGGGCGACCGAAGATTATGACACCGCCGGGTCCTTCGCCAACCGGGCTCAGGCCGGGGGGAGGCCGTCGTCGGCGTAGGCGATGACCCGGCCGTCCAGCTCGGCCCGCACCCGCTCGCCGGCCGAGAACAGCCGCTCGGCCCCCAGCCGGGCCCGCAGGACCGTTCCCCCGTCCAGCACCACCTCGACCAGCTGGTCATGCCCGTAGTAGGTGACGAGGGCCACGGTGGCCGGGCCGCCAGAGTCCGCCGACAGCCGCAGGGACTCGGGGCGGATCACGGCCAGGGAGGGGCCGGCGGGCGGGGCCGGGCCGTCGACGTGGTGGCGACCGAGCGGCGTGGTCACCGTGGTGCCGTCGCTGATGCCGGGGAGCAGGTCGGCGTCGCCCACGAAGCGGGCCACGAACGCCGACGCCGGGCGCCGGTAGACCTCGTCGGGCGGTCCGACCTGCACCACCCGGCCCTGGTCGACCACGGCGACCCGGTCGGCCAGGGAGAGCGCCTCCTCCTGATCGTGGGTGACGAGGACGGCGGTGGCCCCGGCGGCCTTCAGGATGGCCCGCACCTCGAAGCGGATGCGGGCCCGGAGGGCGGCGTCGAGGTTGGCGAACGGCTCGTCCAGCAGCACCACGCCCGGCCCGGGGGCCAGGGCCCGGGCGATGGCCACCCGCTGCTGCTGGCCGCCCGACAGCTCGGCCGGGTACCGGCTACCGAGCCCGTCGAGGCCGACGATGGCCAGCACCTCGTCGACCCGGTCCTGCTGGCCCGCGCCACGGGGCAGGCCGTAGGCCACGTTCCCGGCCACGGTAAGGTGGGGGAACAGGGCGTGGTCCTGCACCACGATGCCGACCCGGCGGCGCTCGGGGGGCACGAACGTGCCGGGGCCGGCCACCAGGGTGCCCTCGACGGTGATCGACCCGGCGTCGGGCCGTTCGAAGCCGGCCACCAGGCGCAGCAGCGTGGTCTTGCCGCAGCCGCTCGGGCCGAGGACCGCCAGCAGCTCACCCCGGTGGACCTCGAGGTCGAGGTCGTCGACCGCGGCGACAGGGCCGTAGCAGCGGCGGAGGCCCCGGCACACCACGATGGCGGTGTCGGGCGTCGCTGGCACGCGACCCTCCGGAGCGGCGGGCATGACCCCCGACGCTACCGGCCCGGCCGTCACCTGGCCGCCGAATGTTCGGACCGCCTACAGTCGCCTGTCATGCCTGCCTCACGCCTCGGCGGGATCGACGCGCTGGTCTTCAGCACCGATCCGGTCTTCGCCGGTGCGGCGGTGCAGGCCGGGGCGGCAGGGGTGATCGTCGACTGGGAGCGGCGGGGCAAGCGGGAGCGCCAGGCCGGGTTCGACACCCAGGTGAACGCCGACACCGCCGACGACCTGACCCGGGTGCGGGCCGCCACCGCCGGGCCGGTGCTTTGCCGGGTGAACGGGTGGGGGCCCGGGAGCGAGGAGGAGATCGACCTGGCCCTGGCCCTCGGGGCTGACGAGCTGCTGCTCCCGATGGTGCGCCGGCCCGAGGAGGTCGACGCCGCCCTGGCCGCGGTGGCCGACCGATGCCGGCTGGGCATCCTGGTGGAGACGACCGAGGCCGTCCGCCGGGCCGGCGAGCTGCTGCGCCGGCCCGTGTCTCGGGTCTACGTGGGCCTGAACGACCTGATGATCGACCGGGGTGACCGCACCGTGTTCGCCGCCCTGGTCGACGGCACCGTCGACCGGGTCCGGGCCGCCACACCGGCCGGCCTCCCGTTCGGGGTGGCCGGGCTCACCCTCCCCGAGCGGGGCCACCCCGTCCCCTGCCGCCTGGTGGCCGCCGAGCTGGCTCGACTCGACGCCTCGTTCACCTTCCTGCGCCGCTCCTTCCACAGCGACGTGGCCGGTCGGGACCTCGCCGTCGAGCTGCCCAGGGTGGTGGGGGCGGTGGCCGACGCCCGCCGCCGCCCCGCCCACCAGCAGGCGGCCGACCGGGCCGAGCTGGTGGCCCTGGTCGGCGGCATGTTGGTCGACCAGGCCGTCTGAGGTGACCAGGCCAACCCCGGGAGTGCCCACTTCCGGACCCCAGGAGCGCCAGAAGTGGGCACTCTCAACAGCGATCCCGTCGGACCTCGAGGCTGGCGGGTTCGGGTGAGGGCCCTCGTCACCGGGGCCGGTGGGTTCGTGGGGGCTCACCTCGTGGCCCGGCTCGTATCAGACGGCTGGGACGTGGTGGGCACGGTGCGTCCAGGCGGGTCCACGTCCCGGCTGGCCGCCCTCGGCGCGGGCCCGGTCGAGGTCGTGCCCGTCGACCTGGCAGACCCCGCGGCCGCCGCCGCGGTGGCGGCCGGGTCGGCCTGCGACGTCGCCTTCCTGCTGGCCGCCGCCCGGGCCGCCGCCACCCCGGCCGACCGTCGGGTCACGGCGGCGGTCAACGGGCCGAGCGGACGGTGGCTGGTCGAGGCGCTGCCGGCGCGGTGCCGGGCGGTGGTGCGCCTGGGCTCATCCACCGAGTACGGCAGCCACGACGGCCCGCTCGACGAGGCTGCGCCCCTGCGCCCGCTGGGGTTCTTCGGCGCCACCAAGGCGGCGGGGTCGCTGGCCGTCGCCGCCGCCGCCGACAGACGGGGCCTGCGCAGCGCGGTCCTGCGGGCCTTCCAGGTCTACGGACCGCTCGACCACCCAGGCCGCCTCGTGCCCAGCGCCCTGCGGGCCGTCCGAACCGGAGCCGTGCTGCCCCTGACGGAGGCCGGCCGTCGCCGCGACTGGGTGTTCGTCGACGACGTCGTCGAGGCCTGCGTGCGGGCCGCCCACGCCGACGGCCTGCCCACCGGACAGGTCCTGAACATCGGCACGGGCCGCCAGGTGACCAACGAGGAGCTGGTGGCCGAGGTGGCCCGGGCCGCCGGCCGCCCGGTGCTGGTCGAGGTGGGTGCCCACCCCGGCCGCGCCTGGGACGCCCCATCCTGGGTGTGCGATACCGCCCTGGCCGCCCGCCTCCTCGGCTGGCGGGCCGAGGTCCGTTTGTCGGAGGGGCTGGCTCGCTGCTGGGCCCGCGACGATGTGTTGACGTGACCCGACGCCCGGCCACCGGCCTCGCCCGCATCAGCGCGCCGCATCACCGCAGCCAGGTCCCGATCGCGCTGGGCACCGGCCACCGGACCGACGTCAGCGCGTCCTGTCATGAAGTCGGGGTCGAGGCACGCTGGGCACGGGCCACCGGACCGAGATCAGCGCGTCCTGTCACGCAATCGGGGACGAGGGGCGCTGAGCTGAGGGAGGTGGCCCAGTGACCGTGTCCGTCGTCGTGCCCGTCTACGGGAACGAGACGACGTTGGCCGAGCTGGCTGGGCGGGTGGCGGCGGCGCTCGTCGACCGCCCGTGGCGGCTACGCCTCGTCGTCGACGCCTCGCCCGATGCCAGCCTGGCCGGGGCCCGGGCGCTGGCGGCCAGGGACCCTCGGATCGCCGTCACCGAGCTGACCGCCAACGTGGGCCAGCACCGGGCCCTGGCCCGGGGTCTGGCCGACGAGCCCCTCGCCGATGCCTGGGCCCTGCTCGACGCCGACCTCCAGGACCCTCCCGAGGCGCTGCCCGCCCTGCTCGACCGGCTGGCCGAAGGCGACGTCGCCGTGGTCTTCGCCGGCCGCACCGGCGCCTACGAGGCCCGGGGCCGCCTGCTGACCGGCGGGCTCCACCGCCGGCTGCTGGCCCGCCTCACCGGGCTCCCCGCCGACGCCGGTGCCTGCATGGTGGTCGGCCCTGAGGCCCGCAGCGCCGTGCTCGCCCTCGGCGGTCCCAGCGTGGTCGCCGCCATCGGCATCTCCGGGGTGGCCACGACCTCGCTCCCGGTGGAGCGCCACCCGCGCCCGACCGGCCGCTCGGCCTGGACCTCCCGAGCCCGCCTCAGCCAGTCCGTTCGCACCCTGGCCTGGGCCGCCGCCCGCCGCACCCGTGCCGGCTGACCAGCGCCGCGGGCGCTGGCTCGGACAGACAAGATCGAGCGGCCCGGAGCTAGCCCGCCGCCCATTGAGCGAGCTGGCTACTGCAGGTCCCGCTCCTGGGCCCTGCTCCGGTCGAAGGCCGTTCCGGCCTGGGCCGCAGCCGCCATGGCGGTGGGCGCGATTGGCCTGGCCGCTCCCGAGCCCGGGCGCTGCATCGGCGTGGCCCTGCTCCTGGCCACGTTCGTGATGGCCGTGCGCCGCTCCCGCAGGGCCGAAGCCGCCCCTCCCGCCGGTTCGGCGAGCCGGCTGACCGTCGCCACCGGTTGAGCCGGTCTGCTCGACCCCTCGCTCCCCGGCGTCGGCCGGAGGGCGCGGGGCTGCTTAGGCCAGCTCGTCGTAGGTCACCCCGGTGTCGGGATGTCGCGCCGCGCGGCGCCGCTTGGCAACGGGCATCAGAAGGCGTCAGCCCCGATGTTCCACATCTGGGGGAACACGTACAGGGCCAGGCCGAGGGGGACCAGGGAGACGCGGCCGAGCGCCCCGCGGCTGGCGCCCGCATTGCCGGCGGCGGCCAGGACGAAGCAGACCACCGCGGCGGCGTAGAAGAGGAACACGATCTTGGGGTCGAGCATCGGCCGCTCCTTGGCTGGGGTCAGGGGCAACCTCCCCGCCGGCCGACCGGGAGAAACGGCGACGCCTCGACAGGAGCGGTCAGCCCGGGCCGGGCCCCTCCCAGCGCTGGGCCAGCGTGGTGGCGTAGCGGCCGGGGAAGCGGCGCTCCTCGGTGCGGCGCAGGCCCCGGCCCTCCAGGTCGCGGTCGAGAGCGGCCGACTTGTCGGCATCGCCCTTCACGCCGCCGTCGGCTCGGCGCACCACCCACACCGTCGACGCCCCCTCGGGGACCGTCGCCGGCGGCAGCACCAGGTCGGCGGCCAGCCCGGGGCGGTCGGTGCGGGCGTAGTGGTCGAGTCCAAGGGCGTCCCAGCGGGCGGCGGCAACCACGGGCTGGCCGGGACGGTGCGAGGTGGCGACGGCGGCCACCGCGGCCCGCACGTCCTCCTTGGGTCCCAGGTCCTGGGCGCTGAGCGTGGCCCCGGCGGAGGCGGCCACCACCACCGCCGCAGCAACCGTGCCCAGCCAGCGGGGGCGGAGGGCCGTGGCGCCGAGCGCGACGAGCAGGGCCAGCCCGAGGAGGGCGGGTAGCAGGTAGCGGTCGACGTAGACCGGGCGCACCAGCTCGGCGAAGGTCACCAGCGCCACCGGCACCGCCAGCCACGCCGCGGCCACCGTGCGCCCGGCGCCCCGGCTGAGGGCGAGCCCGGCGGCGGCCAGGCCCACCGTCGGCCACAGCAGCCACGCCGAGCCGCCGGTCCACGAGCGCAGGAGGAGGCGGGGCACGGCCACCCCCACGTCGGCGATCCACTCGGCCCCCGATCCGCCGACACCGTTGGCCACCGCCAGGCCAACCAGGGCCAGGGCGGGCAGGCAGGCGGCACCCAGCACGACCACCAGGCCGAAGGCCCGCCGCCGCCGCAGCACCACCGCGGCCAGGGCCACCGCCCCCACCACCAGCAGGGCGAACCAGTGGGCCAGGCCGGCGCCGGTCGCGGCCAGGCCCACCAGGGCGGCGGCACCGGGGCGGTCGTCGAGCCAGCGGGAGAAGGCGAGCACCAGGAGCCCCGAGCCGAGCAGGGCTAGCCCGTAGCCCCGGGCCTCGACGGCGTACTCGACCACGAACGGGTTGGCCGCCACCACCAGGCCGAACACCAGCGCCACCCATCGCCCGGCCAGCCGACCCACCCCGCGGGTGGCGGCGACCAGCCCCCCGACCGATGCCACCAGCGACAGCGTCCGCAGCCCCACCTCGTCGGCCGCCAGCCCGGTCACGGCCAGCCACAGGTGGGCGACCAGGTAGTAGGGGGCGTTGTAGGACGGCGGTGCGTCGCGCAGGTAGGGCAGCGTCCCCTCGCCCCGCACCACCGCCCGCACCAGGTCGCCCACCGGCAGGGGCGCCACCTCGGCCGAGTACAACTCGTCGTACCAGAGCCCGTGGCGCCGGGCCACCAGCGCCGCCCCGAACCCGGCCAGCACCAGCGCCGGCACCAGCCACCACCCCAGCCGGGTCGCGAGCAGGTGCCACCAGGCCGCCTGGTCCGGTTCCGCCGGGGCCGCCAGGTTGGCCGCCGGCCCCGGCCGACCGGGCCCTCCGGGCCACGGCCCGCCCGTTCCCCGGGGCACCGGCTCCGGACCCTCGAGCCCATCGAGCCCGGTCCGCAACGCGGAGGTCACGGTTCCGTCACCGACCCGAGGAGGGCCCGGGTCAGGTCGCACTCAGAACGAGGCGAGGATCGAGGCGGCCGAGCAGCCGCTGACCTCGACCACCGGCACCGCCTCCTCGGCCACCACCCGGGCCAGCTCGCGGAAGGCCTCAGCCGCCGGCCCGTCGCCCAGGGCCACCGGGCGGCCGGCGTCGCCGCCGGCGGCCACCGACGGCTCCATCGGCACCTGACCGAGCAGGGGCACGCCGACCTGGGCGGCCAGCCGGGCCCCGCCGCCGGTGCCGAACAGCGGATAGCTGGTGCCGTGCTCGCACACAAAGGCGCTCATGTTCTCGATGACGCCGGCCACCCGCAGGTGGCCCTTGCGAGCCATGTCGGCGGCCCGGCCGGCCACCGTCTGGGCGGCCAGGGCCGGTGTGGTGACGATGATCACCTCGCTGCGGGGCAGCATCCGGGCCAGGCCCATCTGGATGTCGCCGGTGCCGGGCGGCAGGTCGATGAGCAGGTAGTCCATCGCCCCCCACGACACGTCCTCGACGAAGTGCTGCAGGGCCCGGTTCAGCATCAGGCCCCGCCACATGATGGCCTCGGAGTCCTCGGCCAGGAACCCCATCGACACCACCTTCACCCGACCTGGCCCGATCGGGATCTCGACCGGCGCCATGGTCCACGACTCGGCGGTGCCCGTGACCTCGAGCTTCTCGTCGATGCCCAGCATCCGGGGGATCGAGAAGCCCCAGATGTCGGCATCGAGCACGCCGACGGTGAGGCCTCGCAGGGCCAGGCCGGCGGCCAGGTTGGCCGTGACCGACGACTTGCCCACCCCGCCCTTGCCCGAGGCGATGGCCACCACCTTGCAGGTGGTCGGGATGTCGGTGGCCGGCGCCCCCTCCTGGGCCTTGGCCCGGGCCCGGTCCATCAGCTTGGACTTCTCGGCCCGGTCCATCACCCCGAAGGTGGTCTTCACCGAGGTCACCCCAGGCAGGGCGCCTACCCGGGCCTCGACGTCCTTGCGCAGCTGCACCTTCAGCGGGCAGCCCTCGGTGGTGAGGGCCAGCTCGACCGCCACGTGCCCGGCCTTGCGCTCCCCCTCCCCCGGGGGTTCCACGAGAACGGTGCGGACCATCCCGAGGGAGACCACGTCGTCGCCGAGCTCGGGATCGATCACGCCCCGCAGGGCGGCGAGGACATCGTCGGCGGTCACGGGCACATCCCCGATACTACCGGCGGCGACCGTGGATATCCTGGGCCGGGTGGATCGGCGCCTCCAGGTGTTCAAGGTGCTCGGCGACAACACCCGCTACGCCATCTACCTCGAGCTGGCCCGCTCCGAGGTGCCGCTCTCGACCGCTGAGGTGGCCGACACCCTCGAGCTGCACCCCAACACCGTCCGCCCCCACCTCGAGCGGATGCGCGAGGCCGGCCTGATCGAGGTCAAGTCCGAGAGCCAGGGCACCGTGGGCCGGCCCCAGCACCGCTGGAGCACCACCGCCGACGCGCCCTCCCTCGGCCTGGAGCCCAGTGGGTTCAAGATGCTTTCGACCCTGCTGGCCGGGGTCGCCGCCGCCGGAGCCCCCGGGCCCGAGCTGGTCGCCGCCGTCGGGCGCCAGCGGGGACGGATCGCCGCCGAAGAGCAGGCCCCCTTCGCCGCCTCGTGTCTCAGCGGGCTGATGGCCGAGCTGGCCGACCTCGGCTTCGACCCCACCGCCGCCTCGGACGGGGCCACGACGACCATCGGCTTCACCCGCTGCCCCTTCGCCGATCTGGCCGCCGCCTTCCCCTCGGTGGTGTGCCACCTGCACCGGGGGATGGTCGAGGGCTACGTCGAGGCCGCCGGCGGCGCCGCCGTCGCCGCCTTCCGCACGCTCGAGGATCGCGATCCGTGCCGCGTAGACATCCTCGAGGGCGTACCATCGTCCCCGTGAGCACGACCGAGACCAAGCCCTTCACCCTGACCGACGGCGCGGCGACGAAGGTTGCCGAGCTCCTCAAGTCCGAGGGCGACCCCAACCTCGCCCTGCGCGTCGCCGTGCGGCCCGGTGGCTGCTCCGGCTTCTCCTATGAGATGTTCTTCGACTCCGACTTCGCCGACGACGACATCCACGTCCCCTACGACGGGTTCGAGATCGTCATCGACGCCGCCTCGGCCCCGATGCTGACCGGCGCCAGCCTCGACTACAAGGACACCCTGCAGGGCGCTGGCTTCAACGTCATCAACCCGAACGCCAGCCGTAGCTGCGGCTGCGGGAACAGCTTCTCCTAGCCGGGGCGTAGCGCCCCCTCGGGGGCGCCCGCTGGTTGGCTGAGATCGCCCTCGAAGGCCACCGCCCCCCAGTCAGAGTCGAGCACCGGGACCCTGGCGTAGCCGTGGGCCCCGTACAGAGCGATGGCTTCGGGCTGGGCCGGCCCGGTCACGAGACGGATGCGGCGGTAGCCGAGGTCGCGGCCCGCCTTCTCCAGGGCCGCCAGCACCGCCGAGGCGAGCCCTTTCCGCCGCCGGTCGGGGGCCGTCCACATCCGTTTCACCTCGCAGGTGGTCGGCGTCAGCCGCCGCACCCCGCCCCCGGCCACGGTGCGGCCCTGATCGACAAGGACGACGAAGGCGCCGTCGGGGGCCTCGAACTGCCGGGCCGGCGTCGTCGCCATCTCCCCGGTGCCGATCGCCAGCCCGTAGCGCCGGCTGTACTCCTCGGCCAGGCCCTGGAGGAGGGGCTCCACCAGCGGGTCGGTCAGCCGGGCCCGACGCAGCTCCACCCGCCCATGATGGCGGGGGACGACCCGGCCGCTAGACCAGCCGCTGCAGGGCCTGGGTGGCCTCGGTGGTCCCGAAGAGGCCGTCGATCCGCTCCCGGACGGTGCCGTCGGGCGCCACCAGGAACAGGTTGGGCTCGCTGGCCAGGCCGAAGGCCTTCACCGCCGGGGAGAGCGGGGTGCGGCTGACCTCGGGACCGCTGGGGCGGGCGGCGTAGACCTCGAGGTGGACGAAGCCGACCCGGTCGGCGAACGGCGGCGCCGCCTTCAGCAGCACGTCGAGCATCGGCCCGCACACCACCGTCTGGCAGAAGGCAGGGGTGGCCACCAGCACGGCGAGCGGCCGGCCCTGCCCGAGGGCCTGGTCGAGGCTGACGTCGTGCCACGGGCACGGGTCGGGGGAGCGGGTGCACACCACCTCGAGGCCGGCGGAATCGCCGGGGGAGGGGGTTTGAACCCGGGGGACGGGCTGGCCCACCCCCAGCCCCGGTCGGGCGTCGACGATCATGATCGGGGCGGTGGCCTTCCTGCCGTCGACGGTGGCCTGAGCCCACACCGTGCCCTTGGGAGCCAGCTCGGCCTCGACGGTGACATAGGACGGCGCCGGGTTGGCGTCGTTGAAGATCTGGGCCTCGACGATCGGGGAGGTGAAGCGGTCGGGCGCCGGCCCGAACTGCAGATTCACCGACTTCGGGCTGAGGTACTCCTTGGCGTCGTCCTGCAGCACGAAGGCCAGGCGAGTGGGCTTGCCAGCCTCCGCCTCAGGCGTGACCACCAGGAGGTTGAGCCCGCCTCGGGCCGTGTCACTGCCGCCGGAGGTGGTCGAGCGGCTCCCGCAGGCGCCGAGCGCCACCGCTCCGGCGCCGGCCGCGAGCAACGATCGTCGGGAGAGCATCGAGCCAGTCTGGCCGACGCATGGGGTGCATTCCCAGCCGTCCTGGGGTGAGTCTTCAGTCCCCGCACGGGAAGCCGGTGCTCTCCGCGGCCGTCGGCCCGTGCCGAGCGGGTCGGGTCCCCAGGGCGCCGGCGGGCACACCGTGGTCCGGCCCGCTGCGCCAGACTGGGCCGTCATGCTGACGGTGGACGGCCGTCAGGTGTCGTTGCAGCCGGGCGACGAGCAGCGCAGCCTGCTCGAGGTGCTGCGGCTGAGGGCCGGCGCCACCTCGGTGAAGGACGGGTGCTCGCCCCAGGGCCAGTGCGGCTGCTGCACCGTGCTGGTCGACGGCCAGCCCCGCATGGCCTGCGTCACCTCGACCCGCAGGGTGGCCGGCCGGGCCATCACCACCGTCGACGGGCTGCCCGGGGACACCCGCACGGCGTGGGCCGAGGCGTTCGCGGCGATCGGCGCCAGCCAGTGCGGCTTCTGCACCCCTGGCATCATCGTGCGCCTGGCCGCCCTGGCCGACCCGACCCCCGCCCGGGTCGAGGACGCCCTCCTCGCCCACCTCTGTCGCTGTACCGGCTGGCGTACCATCCTCGCCGCCGCCGCCGGCCCCAAAAACCTCGAACTGCCGGGTGGAGGTGTCGCCCAGCGCACCCCTCCACCCGGCAGTTCGGCGAGAGCAGCGCTGGAGGCGGGGGTGCCTCAGGCCGTGGGACCTGAGGTGGCGCTCGGGCGGGCGGGGTTCGCAGCCGACACCGCCCCGGTCGACGCCCTGGTGGCCGTGCCCGACGGTGAGGGCGGCTGGGTCGTGGCCGAGACGCTGTCCGAGGCCCGGGCGGCGGCGGCCAAGGTGCAGGGGCGGCGCACCACCCTGGCGTTGCGGTGGCCGATCGAGCCCCCGCCCGGCTCCTGGGAGCGGACCCTGGCCACCACCTGGGTGGAGCCGGCCTACCTCGAACCCGACTGCTCGTGGTGCCTGCCGGGTGGTACGCCCACCAGTCCGCTAGCCAACGGCGGCGCCTTTGGCGGCAAGACCCGCTCGCCGGTCCCCGCCGCCGCCCGCCGCCTGGCCGACCAGCACGGCCGGGCCGTCGTGGCCCAGTGGAGCCGGGAGGACGTGGTCCGCCTCGGCCCCAAGCGCCCGCCCCTGGCCCTCGGGGCGAACGCCGACGGCACCGGCCACATCCGGGTCGCCCGCACTCCCGGCATCGCCGAGGCCATCCGGTCGGTGGCGCCCGGCTGGGTCGTCGAGGAGGTGGACGTGCCTGGCCCCCCGACCTCGGCCGCCCTCCGCGGCGCCGGCTGGGTCGAGGCCGCTGTGGTCCTCGCCGTGCTCGCCGCCCCGGAGCCGGAGGTGTCCGGGCGTGGTCGGGCTGAGGTGACCGCACCAAGCGGCGCCTGGGCGGCGGCGTCGTTCACCGACGCGGGCGTCGACGTCGAGGTCGCCTGCGGCCCCGTCCTCGACGAGGTGGTGCTGGCCTCGTGGTGCACCGGCGCCGCCCACCAGGCCCTGGGCTGGGTGCGCACTGAGGGCGTGACCGTCGACGAGGACGGCCAGGTGCACGATCTCACCATCCGCAGCTTCGGCGTCCTCCGGGCCCGCGACACCCCGCCCATCACCGTCAACCTCCGCACCGACCAAGGTCCGACCAGCTCGGTCCCGGGCTCAGACGCCGTCTTCGTCGCCGTGGCCGCCGCCGCCTGGCTGGCCGAGGGCCTCCCTCCCCGCTGGCCCTGCCGCCGGCGCTGAGCCAGCTCAGCCTTGGGGCCGCAGAACCTCGCGGACGAACAGCTCGACCCGCAGGTCGACCTGGTCGCCAAAGACCTGAACCACCAGCTCGACGACGTCGTCCGGGTTGCTGAGCTTGAGGTGTCGGGCCAGCAGCCGGACGTCGTCGTCGTCCTCTCCCAACCGGTGGGCCAGGCACTTGAGCGCCAGCAGCATCTCGGCCGACGCCGACTGCACCCGCAGCCCCGGCACCTCGAACACGCTGGTGGGCCACGGGTCGGGTCCGGCCAGGAAGCCCTTCACCCCGTCGTTCAGCCACCCGTCGGGCAGGCGGAGCTCGTCGGCCACCCGGGCCGCCTCTTCGTACACGATCAGCTTGGGCTCGAAGACGGCGTCGATGTCTCGGGTGGACCGCCGCTCGTCGAAGGCCAGGGCGATGGCGGCGCCGCCCACGACGTACAGCTCGCCCACGATGCCACGACTCGCAAGCCGTCGGCCCAGGGCGGTCAGAGCACGCAGGATCGCAAAGCGGTCCACGTCGCTACAACCGCCCGAGGGTGGTGGCGCCGATGAACAGGCCACGACGGCGGAAGGCCGCAGGCGACTGCTGGATGGCGGTGGCCCGCAGCCCGGGCGCGTCGGAGGCGAACCACATGCGCTGGCGGAACCGACCCGGCTCGACGCACCAGGCAGGGCGGTCGAGCTGGTGGTGGAAGGCCAGGTGCTCGGCCAGCGCAGCCAGGTAGACGTCGCCGACCGGGTCAAAGGCCGGCGGCTCGTCGTCGAGCAACCCCTGGGCGAGGCTGGGCGAGGCGAGGGCGAAGCCGTCGAGGAAGTCTCGCACAGCGACCCGCCACGACTCGCCGGCCTGGGCCCGCTCGGCCACCTGGCGCAGGCTGTCCGGCGGTCGCACCCGCGGCACCCTAGGACGGAGGAACCTTCACGGTAAGTTGCGCTCGTGACCACTCCGATCGGCCCGTACTCGCCCATCGTCGAGGTCGATGGCTGGCTGCTGTGCTCGGGCCAACTCGGCCTGGTCGACGGTGCGCTGGTCGAGGGCGTGGCCGCCCAGACGGCCCGGTCGCTGAAGAACGCCGAGGCCCTCCTGGCCGGCCACGGCGCCGGCCTCGCCCACGTGGTCAAGACCACCGTGTTCCTGGCCGACATGGCCGACTTCGCAGCCATGAACCAGGTGTACGCCGAGGCCTTCGGTGACCACCGCCCGGCCCGCTCCACCGTGGCCGTCGCCGGGCTCCCCCTGGGCGGCCTGGTCGAGATCGAGGTCTGGGCCCGCAAGCCCACGGGGTAGCGTTCCGCCATGGTCGGACCGGTGCTCGTCGTCCTCGCCCTGGTCGCCTTGATCCCCGCCTTCCTGGTGGGCGGCGGCGCCCTCATGGCCCTGGCCGGCCACCTCTTCGTCACCGACGCCGAGCATCGTCACGAGGGCTCTGAGCTCATCGACACCAACATCTGACCCGTCCATGGCCACCAGCACCGAGCCGACCCCGCCCACCGCCGCGGAACGGTGGCGGCGTGGCGTGGAGGGTTGGGCGCTGCCCGACCGGCTTCAAGAGGAGGCGCCCGAGCCCTTCGTCGCCCTCGACCCCGAGCGGTTCCGGTGGCGCCCCGACGCCGATGCGCTCCAGCCGGTGCGGCCGTCCCGCCGCCGCGCCCTCGAGGCCCTGCCCGAGGGCGGGTCGGTCCTCGACGTGGGGGTGGGCGGCGGCGCCTCCAGCCTGGGGTTGGTGCCGAAGGCCGGGCTCATCATCGGCGTCGACCCGCTCCCTGACATGCTCGCCTCGTTCGAGGCCAGCGCGCGTGACGCCGGCGTCGCAGCCCGGGCCGTCCTGGGCGGCTGGCCTGAGGTGGCCGACCAGGTCGAACCCGTCGATGTCGCCGTCTGCCACCACGCCATCTACCGGGTGAGCGAGATCGAGCCGTTCCTCGCCGCCCTCACCGCCGCCGCCCGATGCCGGGTGGTGCTCGAGGTGTCGGCCCACCCGCCGATGGTCGACCTGAACCCGCTGCTGCGGGCGTTCCACGGGATCGAGCGGACAGACCGCCTCGTCGCCGACGACGCCGAGGCCGTGCTGGCGGCCATGGGCGTGGCCGTGGAGCGGGAGGACCTCTTCCTCAGCCCGGGTGAGCGCGACCTCTCACCGGAGCGGGTGGCGTTCGTCCGGGGTCGGGTGTGCGTGGGCCCCGAGCGTGACGCCGAGATCCTCCGGTTCCTCACCGATCGGGAGGTCGGGGACCACCAGGTGGTTGCCCTCTGGTGGCGGGGCACGGCCGCCTGATGGGGCGCCCTTTGCCTCAGATGGTCCAGCGGGACTGGCCGAAGCGGTAGCCGACGGAGCGGACCGTGTGGATCAGGTTGGCGTGCTCCTCGCCGAGCTTGGCCCGCAGGCGCCGGATGTGGACGTCGACGGTGCGGGCGCCGCCGTAGTACTCATAGCCCCACACCCGGCTGAGGAGCACCTCGCGGGTGAAGACCTTCCCGGGGTGCGAGCTGAGGAACTTCAGCAGCTCGTACTCCATGTAGGTGAGGTCGAGCGGGTTGCCGCCGATGGCCGCCTGGTAGGTCTCGAGGTTGAGGATGAGGGGCCCGTACTCGACCAGCTCGGGGCGGGTGCCCCGCCCCGCCCGCCAGAACAGGTGCTTGAGGCGGGCGTCGAGCTCGTTGGGCTGGAACGGCTGCACGCAGAAGTCGTCGAACAGGTCCTCACGCAGCTCGAGGTCGCGCAGCTGGTGGGGGCCGAGGAGCAGCATGAGGGGCTCGAGGGGCACGTCGCGCTTGCGCAGCGCCCGGCACAGGGCGAACGCCGCCTCGGGATCGCCGTCGGCGACCACCACCGCCCCCGACCACCCCTCCTCGGGCTCGTGCTGCTGGGCCTGGATCGAGGTGGCCACGGCCTTCCACGGGTAGCCGGCCAGCTCGAGCGCCTGCACCAGCGCCGGCGGCGGTGGATCGGGGTGGAGGAGGAGGGGCTCCATGATCGGCTCCCTCACAGCCGGGGCAGGTAGCGGTCGAGCTCGAACTGCGAGACGGCGGATTTGTAGGCTTGGAACTCCTCGCGCTTGTTGCGCAGGAACCACTCGAACACGTGCTCACCCAGGGTCTCGGCCACCAGCTCGCTGCCCTCCATCAGGTCGACCGCCTCGGCCAGGCTCCCGGGCAGCGAGCGGATGCCCTCGGCGGCCCGCTCCTCGTTGGTCATTTCATAGAGGTTGGCGGCCGACTCGGGGGGCAGCTCGTAGCCCTCCTCGATGCCCTTCAGCCCGGCGGCCAGCACGCAGGCGAAGGCCAGGTAGGGGTTGCAGGCGGGATCAGGCGCCCGGTACTCGATGCGGGTGCTCTCGCCCCGCTTGGCCAGCGGCACCCGCACCAGAGCCGAGCGGTTGTTGCGGGCCCAGCACACGTAGGTGGGGGCCTCGTAGCCCTGGATCAGCCGCTTGTAGCTGTTCACCGTCTGGTTGGTGACGGCGGTGATCTCGGGGGCGTGGCGCAGCAGGCCGGCGATGAAGCACTTGGCCGTCTTCGACAGGCCGGATTCGTCGTCCCGGTCGACAAAGGCGTTCTTGTCGCCCTCGAAGAGGCTGAAGTGGGTGTGCATGCCCGAGCCCTGCACGCCGGTCAGGGGCTTGGGCATGAAGCTGGCGAACACGCCTTCCCGCTGGGCGATCTCCTTGGTGACCTGGCGTACGGTCATCACGGTGTCGGCCATGGAGAGGGCGTCGGTGTACCGCAGGTCGATCTCGTGTTGGCTGAGGGCGTCTTCGTGGTGGCTGTACTCCACCGGGATGCCCATGTCCTCGAGGGCGTGGACGGTGCGGCGCCGCAGATCCCAGCCTTTGTCGGCCACGGTGAGGTCGAAGTACGACCCGGTGTCCAGCGGCCGCAGCGGCTCCTTTGGGTTGCCGCTCTCGAAGTAGAACCACTCCAGCTCGGGGGCGGCGAAGAACTGGAAGCCCTTGGCGTGGGCCCGGTCGAGGGCCCGGCGCAGCACCTGGCGGGGGTCGCCCTCGAAGGGGGTGCCGTCGAGGTTCTTCACGTCGCAGAAGATGCGGGCCACGGCGGTCTCGCCCATCCGCCAGGGAAGGAGGGAGAAGGTGGTGGGGTCGGGCTTGCCGAGGACGTCCGACTCCTGGGTTCGGGAGAAGCCGTCGATGGCCGAGCCGTCGAAGGTCATGCCCTCCTCGAGGGCGTTCTCCAGCTCGGCCGGGGTGATGTCATAGACCTTCGGCACCCCGAGCACGTCGGTGAACCACAGCTGGACGGTGCGGACCCCCCGCTCCTCGACCGTGCGCAGCACGTAGTCCTGTTGGCGTTCCACCCCTGCACTATCGCATCAGGTTGGGGCCAGGTTGGCCGCTTCACACTCAGTTCACGAAGAGGCAACGGTTGCGACACGGCCGACTGGGAGCCTGCCGTGGCCTCGCGCCTAGGGTGCGCGGACGAAGACGACGACAAGACGAAGGAGCCGCGGTGCAGCCCCGAACCCCCGATGAGGTCCTCAAGCTGGTCAAGGACGAGGGCATCGAGTTCATCGACTACCGCTTCTGCGACCTGCCCGGTCTCATGCAGCACGTGTCGGTCCCGGCCAACCAGCTGCACGAGGACGTCTTCACCGAGGGCCATGGCTTCGACGGCTCCTCGGTGCGGGGCTTCCAGCAGATCCAGGAATCGGACATGATCCTGATCCCGGACGCCAACACCGCCTACCTCGACCCGTTCCGGGCCCGCAAGACGCTCAACGTGCACTGCTTCGTGCACGACCCGATCACGGGCGACTCCTACTCCCGTGACCCCCGCTACGTGGCCAAGAAGGCGGAGGCCTACCTGGCCTCCACCGGCGTGGCCGACCGGGCGTTCTTCGGTCCCGAGCCCGAGTTCTTCATCTTCGACGACGTGCGCTTCAGCTACACCCAGAACTCGTCGTTCCACAAGGTCGACTCGGTCGAGGGCGTCTGGAACACCGGGCGGGACGAGGGCCCGAACCTGGGCTACAAGCCCCGCACCAAGGAGGGCTACTTCCCGGTCCCGCCGATGGACCACTTCCAGGACCTGCGCTCGGAGATCGCCCACACGCTGATGCAGCTGAACATCCCGGTCGAGCTGCACCACCACGAGGTCGCCTCGGGTGGCCAGGGCGAGATCGGCATGCGCTTCGACACCCTGCTGGCCATGGCCGACAAGCTGGTCACCTTCAAGTACGTGGTGAAGAACGTGGGCCTGGCCTTCGGCAAGTCGATCACCTTCATGCCCAAGCCCCTGTTCGAGGACAACGGGTCGGGCATGCACACCCACCAGTCGCTGTGGAAGGGCGACGACCCGCTCTTCTACTCCGAGACCGGCTACGCCGGCCTCAGCGACATCGGCCGCTGGTACATCGGCGGGCTGCTCAAGCACGCCTCGGCCATCTGCGCCTTCACCAACCCCACCACCAACTCCTACAAGCGGCTGGTGCCGGGCTACGAGGCTCCGGTCAACCTGGTCTACAGCCAGCGCAACCGGTCGGCGTCGTGCCGCATCCCGCTGGCCCAGAAGAGCCCCAAGGCCAAGCGGGTCGAGTTCCGCTGCCCCGACGCCTCGTCGAACCCCTATCTGGCGTTCGCGGCCATGATGCTGGCCGGCGTCGACGGTGTCCTCAACCGCATCGAGCCCCCGGCCCCGGTCGACAAGGACCTCTACGACCTCCCGCCCGAGGAGCTGGCCCTGGTCCCCCAGGTCCCCGCCAGCCTGGACGAGGCCCTGCTCGCCCTCGAGGCCGACAGCGACTTCCTGCGTGCCGGCGGCGTCTTCACCGACGACATCATCGACACCCACATCGCCTACAAGCGCACCAAGGAGATCGACGCCCTCCGCCTCCGCCCCCACCCCTACGAGTTCGCCCTCTACTACGACATCTGAGGCGGCCGCCCTGTACTGCGGCACCGGAACCTGGGCCGCCTCGTGAGGCAAGAGTGACACACGAGGCGGCCCGGGATCGAAATACCGGAGGGATGGAGTCCACGAGGGCTGTCAGACCTGGTGGCGCTTTGGACGGTCAGAGGTAGATGGCGATGGGAACGATCTCGATAACTGGCGGGTCGATCGAGGTGGCCGGCGATGAGACCTGTACCGTCCCTTCTCCCGACATCTTGTCGATCGCACCGGAGAGTTCCGCAAGGATCTGAGGGGGAAAGCCGGAAATACCACTTGAAGCGAGAAGGTCGACTCCCTCTGCCGAGCCTACGGGCAGGTGTCGAGCAACCTTGCAGAGCACTCGAAACTCGCGGTTGAGGAGCTCGGCCATCGAGCGATCACGCAAGAAGTCGTCGAAGAGCGTGATGACCGCGCGGTAGCCCGACGCCTCGCTCTCAAGGACAACCGTGCTGGTCCCCTCACGCTCGACATCGTTGGTCAGCTGCTCGAGGAAATCGCTGATGGCCTTGAGCTGTGAGGCCTGCGGCTTCTCCTGCGTCCGCCTGGGTGGGTTCTGGCCACGGTTTGGCTTGGCGCCCGACAGAGGGCGCTCGGCCCCGCCCTCCATTGCCATGGCGACCTCAACAAACTTGAGCATACGCTGCAGGCGTTCGAATGAGGCAGTAAAAGGGTTCGGCCTCACGACACCGGTGAACTCGATGAAGGTCCCGACATCGACGGCGATGTCACCGTCCTTCACTGCATCAACGAGACCCTCTTCGACACAGTACCGGGCGCTACGGGTGGGACGATGTGCAGAGGACGAGCGGAGCGCCTGCGTGAGGTGTGTGAGCGGTTCGGCGTGTCACGACTGGAGGTCTTCGGCTCGGTCGGACGTGGCGATGCCATTGCGGAGAGCTACGTCGACGTTCTCTACGACCTCGTACCCGGTACTCGCCTGGCTGGGACATCGAGGACCTTGCCTGGAGCTTGCCGCTGCTGTTCTCGGGCGCGGGTCGACAGTTTCCGAGTGGCGGTGGACGAGCGGCACCGGAGTCTGTGCTCGCGGCGGCGCATTCGACGAGGCGGCCACGGAGGGGTTTCCCGCTGTGAAGTGGGCCCGGCCGTCGCAGCTGCGCAACCGGATCGTCCGCGGCTACTGGTCGATCGACCTTCCGATCCTTCACACGACGGCAACCGATCAGCTGCCGGGCTTCACCCAGCAGCTGCGAGAGGTGCCTGCCAGGCTCCGGGCCGAAGAAGCGTGAACCCGGTTCCACCCGGAGGTCGAGGTGCTACGGTGAAGCACATGTCTGAGGTGGGGATCCGGGCCCTCAAGCAGAACGCCTCCGCTGTTGTCGCCGACGCCGCGGCCGGGGAGACGGTGACGATCACCGACCGAGGACGGCCCGTGGCCCAGATGACGGCGATCCCGTCCTCCCGCCTCGACTGGCTCCTCGCCTCGGGGCGCGCCCGTCCGGCCAGGCGAAGGCTCGGCGACCTGCCTGCTCCGGCCGGTGGGCCGAAGCTCTCCCCGGAGCTGGCGGCCATGAGAGCCGCCGAGCGTTACTGAACTTTTCCGACGTGGCCCACTACCTCGACACCTCGGCCCTCGTGAAGCTCGTTGTCGCCGAGGACGAGACGACGGCGCTGTGGGCGTGGCTGACCGCGGAGGAGCGGAATCCCGTCTCGTGCGACCTGTCCCGCGCCGAGCTGCTGCCGGCCGTTCGCCGCGCCGCCCCCGATCGAGTGGTGCGAGCGAGAGCGGTGCTCGACTCACTCGTTCTGATCCAAGTGCCGACGATGATCTTCGAGGCTGCCGGTCGCGTCGACCCCACGACGCTGCGAACACTCGACGCCATCCACCTGGCGGCGGCGCTCGACCTCGGCGACGATCTCCAGGGGATCGTCACCTACGACGCCCGCCTGGCCGAGGCTGCCGAGTCGAATGGCGTCTTGGTTGTCGCGCCGAGCTGAACCACAGTCGGCTCCCCTCCCGCTACCCATGGATCTGGGATCGACCGAGAGTGCGACGGCCCATCGGGGCCTACAGTCCCTTTGCGATGGGCGGAGGCGGCGCAGGGGCAGACGCTCGACGGAGCCTTCCTCCTCAGCCTGCCGGCCGACGAGTTCCGCCGGACGGCGCTCGCACGGACAGGAGAGTTGGGATGGATCCGAGTGGCCGGCTCGAGCTGACCTGGACCAACACGCACCTGCGCCTCCTCACCACCGAGGCGGGTGGCTACGAATGGGTCGACCCGGCCGATCCCCGCGTCTCGGAGGTCCGGCTGCTGCACGAGGTGGCGTCGGTGGGCGAGGTGGGCCACGACGGTGGCGACAATCTCCTGATCGAGGCGTGGGCCCTGGCTTCAAGGTGACAACGGTACGGCGAAGAG
>JBBSKY010000040.1:0-27983 GCA_038255915.1 Acidimicrobiales bacterium
GGCACCGTGAACCGGGTCAGGGCGGGAACGCAGCAGCCCTCAGCGGATCGCCGCTTGTGCCGCAGACAGCCTGGCCACCGCACGGAGGCGACGAAGCGAGCCCGGAGGGTTGCGAGAGCGGCCGAATCGGCACGCCTGGAAAGCGTGTGTGGGGAGACTCACCGAGGGTTCGAATCCCTCACCCTCCGCCGCCCGTGCGATCATCCGGCCGGTGGACGACCACGAGGCCATGGGCCTGGCCCTCGAGGAGGCCGCCCGGGCCACGGCCCACGGCGACGTCCCGGTGGGAGCGGTGGTCCTGGGGCCCGACGGCACCGTCCTCGGCCGCCGCCACAACGAGCGGGAGGTGGCGGCCGACCCCACGGCCCACGCCGAGATCCTGGCCCTGCGCGACGCCGCCGCCACCCTCGGGTCGTGGCGCCTGACCGGCTGCGCCCTCGTCGTCACCCTCGAGCCCTGCCTCATGTGCGCCGGTGCGGCGGTGGCGGCCCGCCTGACAAGGGTCGTCTTCGCCACCCCCGACCCGAAGGGCGGCGCCGCCGGCTCGCTCTACAACGTCTGCTGTGACCCCCGCCTGAACTGGGAGCCGGCGGTGGTGCCCGGGGTTCGGGCCGAGGAGGCCAGAACCCAGCTGTCCGCCTTCTTCGCCGGGGTCCGGCCCCCCCGGTAGCTGTTCACGGCTGCTACCTAAAGGGATTTCGCAGCCCCTATTGTCGCGATGACAACCCGCGACGGAGAGATCCGAAGGAAGGCCCAGCACATGGATGAAGCGATGGGGCACGAGACGACCACAGGAGCGGCGAAGCCGTCTCGGATACGTCGAAAGTTGATGGCCGGGGTGGTGGCGGGCGCCGCGGTGCCGGCGCTGTTCCTGGGGGGAACGGCCGACGCCATCGTGCCGGGGCCGAACGGCCGGATCGTCTTCGAGTCGAACCGGGGGGGCAACACCAACATCTACACGATGAACCCCGACGGATCCGTGGTGAAGAACCTGACGCCGGCGACGCGGGGGAGCGACGTGTTCCCGGCGTGGGCGCCGAAGGGCAACAAGATCTCGTTCACCAGCGACCGGGCCGAGGCAGGCAACCCCGACATCTACACCATGAACACCGACGGCAGCGACGTGACCCGCCTGACGGATGCGCCGGGTGAGGATCGCGGCACGAGCTGGACCTCCGAGGGGAACCGCATCATCTTCCACAGCGCGCGGGACCGCGACGCCACCCACACCTTCGACATCTTCTCGATGAAGCATGACGGCACCGACCAGCGGAAGCTCTTCACGAACGGCTCAGCCGCCTACGTCTGTGGTGACCGCATCAACGGCACGATCGTGTTCAACAGCAACGGCAACCCGCTCGGGACCAACCCCCTCAACCCGCCGGTCGGCACCAACCCCAACCCCGCGGCCGACTTCGAGATCTTCACCATGGACATGCGCGGCAACAACGTGAGGCAGATCACCAACAACGCCGTGCTGGACAGCGGGCCCAAGTGGTCGCCCGACTGCTCGATGATCTCCTACAACAGCGCCGAGGTGGCGCCCGGGAGAAGCCTCGACATCCACCGGATCAACGCCGACGGGACCGGCGACGTGAACCTGACCAACACGCCCGACATCTTCGACGCCTTCTCGGCGTGGTCGCCGGACGGGACGCGGATCGTCTTCTCGAGCAACCGTGACGTCAACTTCGAGATCTACACCATGAACTCGAGCGATGGCAGCGATGTCCAGCGGTTGACGTTCACCGACTTCGGGCTGGCCGACTTCCGTCCTGACTGGGGCACCAGCCGCATCCTGATCGACACCGATCCCACCACCGTCGCCAGCTGCAAGGACGGGGGCTGGAGGAGCTTCGTGACCATGGCCACGGCCCAGCAGCGGTTCGACAACCAGGTCGACTGCGTGAACTTCGTCCGGCGCCAGGTGCCGTAGGGCAGCCGCTCGGCCAACGACAAGCGCGTCCGCCGGGGAGGTTCGCTCCCCGGCGGGGCCCGCTCACCCCCGCTCTCCCGCGGTGTACGCTCCCGGCCGATAGCAAGCCGAGGAGGGGTGCGAGAGCGGCCGAATCGGACGGTCTCGAAAACCGTTGTGGCGCAAGTCACCGTGGGTTCAAATCCCACCCCCTCCGCCGATCAGGTGCTGACCGGCGCTGCCTCTCCCAGGGCAGCGCCCACCCAGCGGTCCAAGGCGCTCTCTATAGCCTTCGGCTTGACCGGCTTGGAGATGTAGTCGTCCATCCCCGCCGCCAGGCACCGCTCTCGATCACCGTCGATGGCACCGGCCGTCATGGCGATGACCGGGGTGTGGCGCGACCCCCCCTCCCGGCTGCGGATCTCGCCTGTAGCCGAGTAACCGTCCATCCGGGGCATCTGGCAGTCCATGAGGATCGCCACGTACTCGGTGCGCTGCAAGGCCTCCAGGGCCGCTAGCCCATCGGCTGCGATGTCGGCCCCGTAGCCGAGCTGCTTGAGGATGCCGCACGCGACCATCTGGTTGATGGGGCTGTCCTCCACCACCAGGACGCGGCGCCTGGTGTCCGCACCCTCAGGCGCTGAGAGGGCACGGGGTGCGTCGCTGGGGAGCCCGTTCGCGATCCCGGCCTGCAGCACCGGCGGCGTCGTCAAGCTTGGGATCGCTGGGCTCGGCGGCAGCGGCACGCGGAACCAGAAGGTGCTACCCCGACCCGGCTCGCTGTCGACTCCGAGATCGCCTCCCATCGCCCTGACCAGCCGACGAGAGATCGCCAGGCCAAGACCGGTCCCGCCGAAGCGCCGGGTGGTGGAGGCGTCGGCCTGGGCGAATGGCTCGAACATCCGCAGCACGTCGCCCTCGGCGATGCCGATGCCGCTGTCGATCACCTCGAAGCGGATGTTCCCGACCGCTGGCGGCGTGCTGCTCCCCTCGGGCGAGGTGGACGGGTCACGTCGCGCCCGCAGGGTGATCTCGCCCGCCTCGGTGAACTTCACGGCGTTGGAGGACAGGTTCAACAGCACCTGGCGGAGTCGAGCGGGATCACCGAGCACGGCGGTCGGCAGATCGGGCGCGCACAGCGTCACCAGCCGCAGGCCCTTCTGCCGGGCGGACTGCCCCATCAGCCCGGCCACCTCCTCGACCACCCGAACGACGTCGAAGTCGACGGTCTCGAGGTCCAGCTTCCCGGCCTCGATCTTGGAGAAGTCCAGAAGATCGTTGATGATGGTCAGAAGCGCTTCACCCGCCACCTGGACGCCCTCGGCGTACTGACGTTGCCCGACGTCGAGCTGGGTCCCGAGCAACAGGCCCGTGAGCCCGATCACGCCGTTCATGGGCGTGCGGATCTCGTGGCTCATGGTGGCCAGGAACTCCGACTTGAGCCGCGACGCCTCCATGGCTGCGTCCCTCGCCGAGGCCAGCTCCTCACCGGCACGCTGCCGCTCAGCGACCCGGGCCAGCTGGGAGCTGACCTGGTTGATGGTCTCCAGGAACGCGGCGTCGGGCTCGATCGGCCGGTCGGAGAGAAACTCGAGGACACAGGTCACCTGTGCTCCCACCAGGACCGGGAAGCAGAAGCCGCCGACCAGGCCAAGCCGGGCGGCCAGCAGGGGGCCGTTGGATGTGGAGGTGTCGCTCATGTCGATCGTCCATGCCGCTGAGCCCGTGGCGAGCACCTCACCGACCAGGCCGGTGAGCGGGCCTCGCCGCATCGCTTCCATCGCAGCCGCCTGGGCCTGGAGGAGCTCGGGGTCTTGCGACCAGATGGTGAGGTTGGCCGCCCCGTCGGTGTGGTCGTCGAAGCACATCCGGGCATGACCGATGTTCCAGCCGGTGTGGGCGCGGATCTCCTCGAGCGCGACCTGCAACAGCTCCTCGAGCCCGGATGCCTCGTTGGCGGCGGTGGCCATGCGCCTGAGCAGCCGATTGCGGGCGCTGGAGTGCTGCAACGCCTCCTCGGTCCGCTTGGACGCCGTGATGTCGAGGCCGGTGCCGTGCAGGCGCAGGGGTGCTCCTGTCTCGTCGAACACCACCTTTCCTCGACTGCGGATCCAGCCGATCTCGCCGTCCTTTCGGATGAGCCGGTGCTCGAACTGGTACTCGCCGCCACCGTGCATGGCCGCACCCACCGCGGCGTTGACCATGTCCACGTCGTCCGGGTGCAGCTGCGCCAGGTAGCCGGCGTAGGTGGGGGTGAGCTCTCCCGGCTCCAGGCCGAAGATGCGGTACAGCTCGTCCGACCAGCTCAGCTGATCCGTCGTGACATCCCACTCCCAGCTGCCGAGGTGGGCCACCCGCTGGGCCGCCGCCAGCTGCTGCTCACCGCGCTGGATCAGCGCCTCGACGCGCTTGCGCTCGGTGATCTCGCTCGCCATCCACAGCGCCCCTACGTAGCCGCCCCTCTCATCGAGGAGCGGGCTGGCGTTGACGAGGAGCCACACCTGTGCGCCGTCCTTGCGGAGGAAGGCGCACTCGATCTGGGCGCTCTCGCCTCGGCGTCTGCGTTCGAGGTTGCGGGCCGCCTGGGCCTTGCCCTGCTCGTCCAGGACGTCGAACAGCGTGAGGGTCGCCATCTCCTCCGCCGGGTAGCCCAGGATGTCGGACATCTTCCTGTTGGCGAAGGTCGTGGCGCCTTCGGGGTCGAGGGCCCAGATGCCCAGGTTCGCCGCTTCGACGATGCGCCGGTAGGGCACCTCGGGCGAATTGTCTGCAGGTCCGGCGCCACCGGTGGAAACCATCCTGCCCACGTCGGCACCGGGAGCGCCGACTGAAGGGAAACGCCGCGAGATCTACGGCCCGACCTCCACGGTGCCGTCCATGCCGGCGTGAAGCGTGCAGCGGTAGGGGAACCTCCCGGAGCGCTCGAAGCGCACGGCGTGGGCGCCGCCGTCCAGCTCCTTGGAGCTGGCGAAGTCCTCGCTCACCACGTTGTGGACCACCGAGTCGGTCCACTGCCAGCGCACCCGGGTGCCCGCCGGGACCTGGAGGCTGCGGGGCTCGAAGTCGAGGCCGACCAGGCGCACCACGACGTCGCCGGGCTCAGGGGCCGCCGGCCCCGGCCCGGCCGCAGGCGAGGTGCCGCAGCCGGCCAGAACCGTGGCCACCAGGACCGTGGCGGCGGACCGAAGGCGGGTCGGACGTCGCATGCTCCCCGCGACCCTACGAGCGCCTGGGAGTGCCAGCCACCTCAGGGATGGGTGTGCGGGGCCTTGGTCTGCTCGAGCCAGCGGCGGAGGCCGGCGGCGTTGCTGTGGACGCCGTTGAGGGTGGCCAGCTTCTCCCGGTGCTCCTCGGGAACCCCGGCCACGTCGGCGGCGAAGGCCTGCTCGAGGGCGGCGGCGACGTCGTCGCCCCGGCGCCAGGCCGCCTCGGCCACCTCGGCCCACCGGCGCAGGGTGCCCTCGGCCTCCTCCAGTACGACGTCAGGGTCCGGCACCAGCCCGTAGTGGGCGAAGCACAGGGCTGACGGCCGCCGGTCCCGGAACCGCTGGAGCGACCCGAGGGCCAGGTCGAGGTCGAAGTCGGGCGGCGGGGTGGCCGGGCGGAGCACGCCGCCATCGGGCAGGCGCACGCCCACGGCATCGCCGGTGAACAGCAGGCCGCTGCCGCTGTCGCCCTCGTCGTGGATGGCCAGGTGGTGCTTGGCGTGGCCCGGCGAGTCGACGCACACCAGTCGCCGGCCGGGGCCGATCTCGATGGCGTCGCCGTCCTCCAGCACGTGCACCCGGTCGGCCGGGGTGGGGTCGAGCCTGCCGTAGAGCGAGTCGAGCAGGTCGCCGTAGACCTGGGCGGCGCTGGCCACCAGGCGGGTGGGGTCAACCAGGTGGCGGGCGCCCTTCCCGTGCACGTGGACGGTGGCCCGGGGGAAGGCGCGGGCCACGTCGCCGACGCCGCCGGCGTGGTCGAGGTGGATGTGGGTGACGACGATGTGGGCCAGGTCGTCGGGCCCGATGCCGAGGTCGGCCAGGGCGGCCAGGAGGGCGGGCACCGACGACTGGCTGCCGGTCTCCACCAGCACGGGCACGGGCCCGGTGATCAGGTAGCCGGCCGTCATCCGCTCCCAGCCCCCGAGGAGCGTGTCGACCTCGAGCACCCCGGGGGCGAGCTGGTTTGGGGCAACGGCCACGGGTGGGACGTTAGAGGGGTGTCCGACCATCTGCCTGACCCCTGCCGCACCTGCGGCTTCGACGGCCGGAGCCTGCGGCCGCTCGACATCCTGGCCACCCTCCGCTCGCTCGGCCGGCGCTGGGCCGGCGCCCTGGCCGGCGCCCCGCCCCCGGCGGTTCGGGCCCACGCCGAGGCGGCCCTCGACGGCCTGCTGGCCGCCGCCCGCCCCATCCGAGCCGAGGTTGGCCGCTTCGGCACCCGACCCGAGGCCGACGCCGCCGGCATCGCCACCGCGGCTGAGGCCATCGCGGAGGCTCTCGAGGGCCCCGACGAGCCCTTCCAGCGCCCGGAGGTGCCCGAGGCGGCCCGGGCCGCCGCCCACGCCGGCATCCACCACCTCCGCCTGGCCGAGAAGGGCACCTGAGCCCGCATCCCAGTGCCGGGGCTCAGGCTTCGACCGGGTCGCCTCGAAGAGTGTCAGAGGGATGGGGCCCGACCAGGCGGGCCAGTCGGCGTCCGAGGCGTCGTCCACCGTGGGCCGGTGCGCACCGCGGTCTCAGCCTGGTCGCCAGGGGGTGTCGGCGCCAGCGAGTTCGGGGACGATGTGCTGGTGGAGCGCAGGGCGACCGACACTCAGCCCCTGCCCGTGGTCGAGACCGTCGCCGCCCCGGCCGTCCCCGCGGCCACCGCCGCGCTGCCCGTCGAGCCGGACGGGCCGCCGCCTCCTGCGCCGCCCCGGCGCAGGCGAGACCTGACGCCGATCGTCCTGGGGCTCCTCGGCGTCGCCGCCGTGCTGGCCATCGGGCTGTCGGTGCTGGCCCTTTCCCGCCGCGACCAGCCCACAACGCCGCTCGACCCGGCGGGCGCCGACGCGGCGGCGACCACCGTGCCGACGTCGAGCCCGCCGACCTCGGCCGATCCGCCACCGGCCACCGCCGGGTCCGTGGTCACCACGCGGGCCACGCCCGCCCCGAACGCCACCACCGCAGGGACCACGGCCCGCTCCGACGGCGACGGCGATGGCAAGGGCAAGCGGGGCGGTCGGGGGAAGGACTGAGCGGCCCATCGGGTGTCGCCGCCGTCGGTTCTGGCAGGCTGGAGCCCGTGGATCCCCAACGGCCCCCGCGCGAGTACGACCCGACGGTGGCCATGCCGGTGGTGTCGGCCGAGCCGCCGCCGCCCCCTCCGCCCCTGCCGCCCCGGGGCCCCGACCGGCCGGAGCGGCCGGGCAACAACTGGCCGCTGGTCCTCGGCCTCATCGGCGTCGTGGTCCTGATCGCCCTGGTCCTCCTGGCCGTCACCCAGCTGCAGGACGACGACTCCGGCCCCGACACCACCACGACCAGCACGCCCACCACGCTTGCGACCAGCACCACCAGCCCGCGCACCACCGCCTCCACCGCCCCGGCCACGGTGGCCACCACGGCGCCGTCGACCACGGCCACCACCCGGCCCACCACCACGTCGTCCTCCAGCACCAGCACGAGCACGACCAGCACCTCGCTGCCCTTGGGCGTCAGCTAGCTAGCTAGCTAGGAGCTAGGCCAGAGCCACCAGTTCGAGGAGGTCGTCGCTCCAGTAGTCGAGGGAGGCGTCGGGGAGGAGCAGCACCTTCTGGGGGGCCAGCGCCCGCACGAAGTCGGGGTCGTGGCTGACCAGGACCATCGAGCCCTTCCAGCCGGCCAGGGCGTTGCCGATGGCCTCGCGGCTGGGCGGGTCGAGGTTGTTGGTGGGCTCGTCGAGCAGCAGCAGGTTGTGGCCGCCGGCGACCAGGGTGGACAGCGCCACCTTGGTCTTCTCGCCGCCGGAGAGGGTGCCGGCGTCCTGGAAGGCCATGTCGCCCCGGATGCCGAACATGCCGAGCAGGGCCCGGGCCTCGGTGGCCTTGAGGTTCGGGGCCTTCTCCAGCACGTGGGACACCACCGACTGGCCGGTCTGGATGCCCTCGTGCTCCTGGGCGAAGTAGCCCGAGCTGACGCCGTGACCGAGGGTGAACGTGCCGCCGTCGGCGTTGGTGAGGCCGGTGAGGATGCGCAGCAGCGAGGTCTTGCCGGCCCCGTTCAGGCCCATCACCAGGATGCGCTCGCCCCGCTCGAGGGCGAAGCTGGCCCCGTCGAAGATGGGCGGGCCGCCGTAGCCCTTGACCAGCCCCTCGACCTCGAGGACGGTGCGGCCGGCGTGGGGCGGGTCGGGCAGGCGCAGCTGCATGCCCCGGTCGGCCTTAGGCCCGGTGACCCGCACCGTCTCCAGCCGCTCGACCCGCTTGTCGATGGTCTTGGCCGTGCGGGCCCGCTTGGCCGTCTGGCCCCGCATCGAGTCGGCCAGCTGGCCGAGGCGCTGGATCTCGGCGGCCTGGCGGCCGGCCACCTTGCCCAGCCGCTCCTCGTCGGCGGCCCGCTGGGCCTTGTACTGGCTGTAGGTGCCCTTGTACTCGACGGCGGTGCCCTCGTCGAGGTGGAGCACCCGGTTGATCGACTCGTCCAGCAGCTCGAGGTCGTGGCTGATGACCAGGAGGGCTCCCCGGTACTGGCGCAGGTGGTCGAGCAGCCACGCCTTGGCGTCGAGGTCGAGGTGGTTGGTGGGCTCGTCGAGCAGCAGCACCTCGGCGCCCGCGAACAGGATGCGGGCCAGCTCGACCCGGCGGCGCTCGCCGCCGGACAGCACGGCCACGGGGCGGTCGACCCGGTCGGCCTTCAGCCCCAGGCCGGCGCACAGGCGGCGCACCTCGGCTTCGGCGGCGTAGCCATCGGCGTGCTCGAAGGCCTCCTGGGCCCGCCCGAAGCGGGCCAGGTTCCGCTCTGAGGGGTCCTCCTCGACCTGCAGCCGCAGCTTCTCCAGCTGGGTGCCCAGCTCGTCGAGGCCCCGACCGGACAGCACGTGGGCCAGGGCGCTGATCCCGTCGTCCATGCGCGGGGGCTCCTGGCCGAGGTAGCCGAACCGGCCGACGATCTCGATCTTGCCGGCGAAGGGGGGCCGCTCGCCGGCCAGGACCCGGAACAGCGAGGTCTTTCCCGCCCCGTTGCGGCCGACCAGCCCCACCTTGTTGCCGGCCCGCACCTGGAAGGACGCGTCGGTGAGGGTGAGCCGTCCGCCCACCTCCACGCTCAGGTCCCGCACGACTAACACCGAGCCATTCTGGTCGATCAACGGCGGGACCGTTTCCGCCGGGGCTCCGCTGGAGTCGTCAGGGGATGACGGCACGGCCTCCATCGGCGAAGATCCTGACCGTCTGGGGGCTGGTAACGGGGTCGAGCACGGCCGAGAAGAAGCGGCCGGGGAAGCCGGGCGCGGTGCCGGCTGCGACGATGCGCATCGACCCGTCGGCCCCGTCGATGCGCACCCGTCGGGCGGCCGACGGGAGGGCTGAGAACAGGACCACCTCGTCGCCGACGCCGGCGGTGACCGGCTCAAGGTGGCGCAGCTTGGTCCGCACCACCCCGCACCGTGCCGCGATCGGCTCGGTCAGGCTGTCGACCCGCAGCGCCGCGCACAGCTGGCCGTCGCGACGCCGACCTTCGAGCAGCCACGCGTCGCCTGGGACCCGGACGTTGGCGAGGACGACCGTGGGGGTGTCAGGGGGTGTGGCTGACCCGCAGCCGGTGACGGCCAGGCCGGCGGCCGTGGCCGCCAGGGTGCTGCGCCACCGCCGGCTCATGGCCGGACGCTAGCGGCGCCGGCCCGGCTCAGGCCCGGGCGACCTCGTAGGGCAGGGGGGCGGAGCGCCGGGCCCGGCCGAAGGCGAGCGAGGCGAGGCCGAGGACCACGGCGGCGCCCTCGGCGACGAGCAGCAGGAGCGTGGTGGAGACGCCGGCGATCATGGCGTCCTCGGGGGCCAGGCCCTTCTCGCTCCAGGGACCGTGGAAGGTGGGCACCTCGGACACCCGGGAGAGGGCGAAGGCGCCGAGGAACACGGCGTTGGCCACCACCGCCGGGATGGCCGCGCCACGCCTGGGGATCACGGCGAACAGCCCGAGGGCGACGCCAGCGACAGCTGAGGCGATGAACATCTCCCGGATGGGCGTCTGCCGGTAGCCGTGGTTGGCCCAGATGTCCCAGTGCAGCACCCCGGCGGCGATGCTGGCGACGGCGGCAAGGGTGCGGAGGAGGGTGTTCAGGGTGCCGGTCATGGTGGAGATTCGTAGCAGAGGCCTGGGCGGGATGGGTCGAGGACCAGGCCGGTGGGCTCGACGCCGTCCCACCCGCCGTCCGGTCGCTCGACGAGCGACGGGGCCACGTCGGCCAAGGGCGCCAGCACGAACCCCCGCTCGAACAGGCGCGGGTGGGGGACGGTGAGCCGCTCGGTGGTGATCCGCTCGTCGCCGACCAGCAGCACGTCGACATCGAGCGAGCGAGGCCCCCACCGCTCGGCTCGCAGCCGCCCTGCCGCCGCCTCGAGGCGCTGGGCCACGCCAAGCAGCTCGGTGGCCGACAGCGCGGTGTCGAGCGCCACCACGGCGTTCAGGTAGGGGCCCTGGCGGGGGCCGCCGACCGGCGCCGTCTCATAGACCCGGGACACGGCGACGACCTCGACGCCGGGCGTGGCCGCCAGGCCGGTGACCGCGCCCTGCAGGAAGCCGAACCGGTCGCCGAGGTTGGAGCCCAGTCCCAGGTGGGCCCGCCGGGTCGGGCGCAGCTGGGGGTCAGGGTCCACCGTCGCCACCGAGATCCTGTTCAGCCGGGGCCTCGGCGCTCCGAGTCGGAGCGGGGCCGCTCGTCCGGGCTGCCCGGCCGCCACCGGGGTCCGGGCCTGGCCCGACGCCCGCCTGGCCGGCACCAGCGGCTCGAGGCCCGCTCACCGCGAGGTCGGGTCCGGCGGCGCGGCGGCGCCGGACGCCTCGCCGGCCGAAGCGGCCCGGCGGTGGAGGGTGACGCCGATCGAGGCCACCTGCACCGGCACCGGCGGCCGCAGCTTGCGCACCGACACCTCGACCGACCGCACCCCGCTGTGGCTGAGGCACAGGCCGGCGATCCGGTCGGCCAGCCGCTCGACGAGGCGGTATGACTCGTCCTCGACGATGCGGGCCACGGCCACGGTCAGCGGGCCGTAGTCGACGGTGTCCTCCAGCCGGTCGCTGGCGGCGGCGGCGGAGAGGTCGACCTCGAGGCGTAGGTCGACCTCGAACGGCTGGGCCCGGGCCTGCTCCTCGGGCAGCACGCCGTGGCGCCCGCAGGCCCGGATGCCCGAGGCCTCGATGGTGTCCACGCAACGGCACGGTAGCGGCACGATGGGGCCCTGCCCACCCCTGATCCCGCCTTCCTCCCGTTCCCGTTGCGGACCCTGACCGTTGGGCTGCAGCCCGTGCCGATCGAGCGCTGGCTGGAGCCGGCCGAGCCGGGTGAGCTGGCCGCCAAGGCGGTGGTCCTCGACGCTCACCCCGAGGTCGTGGGCTGGCTCCCGGGCAGCGAGGCGGCCCAGGCCGAGCTGTCGGCCGTCCTCCGGCTCGGCACGGGGACCATCGAGGCCTGCGCCCGAGCGGTGGTCGACGACCTGTGCCTGCTCGACCGCGACACCCTGGTGCTGGTGGCCGGGGCGGTGGCCCACCCCAACCGCTGGCGTCTGGCCGACAAGCTGGGCGCCCCCCTGCTCGACGTCCACGGACCAGTCCCCGGCTACCCGGGGCGGTTGTCCGACCAGGTCGAGCGGGTGCTGCGCTCGCTCACCCCGGGACGGGCCCTCGAGCGCCGCAGCTGGGCCGTCCTCGACGACCCGACCCTGCACCAGCCCCTGGCCACGACCGGGATGCCCACCCGGGCCGACCCCGAGCGGCTGTGGCTGCGGGTCGAGCGCCAGGTGCTGCGCCGCCTCCCGGCCACCGGTGCGGTGGTGTTCGCCATCCGCACCCGCCAGTGGCGCCTGGACGATCTGGCCGCCCACCCGGAGCACGCGGCGGGGCTGGCCGTCTCGCTGCGCTCGACGCCGGACGACCTGGCCGCCTACAAGGGCGTGGGCGGCGTGCGCGACCCGCTGCTCGTGTGGCTCGACCGGGTGGGCCGAGGTGGCTAGCTGAGGCTGACGGGAGCCTCGACGCCGGCTTCACCACAGCCGCCGCCGCCGTGGCCGCCGTCGTCGGCCACCGTGTCGGCGCCGGCGGAGCCCGGGATGAAGGCGAGGAGCACCACGACAGCACCGGCGAGCAGGAGGCGGGTGCGCTTGGTCATGGGCTCACCCTAGGCCGCTCTGCCTCACCCAATGCGCAACGGCGTCGCCAGGCGCCGCAGCTGGCCCGGCTAGGGCTTGACCTGGCTGCGGCGACGGTGGCGCCACACCAGCGAGCCGAGCTCGCTGATGGCGGCGAAGCCGAGGCCGACGACCAGCAGGATGGCGAAGAGCGGGGCGTCGATCCCGCCCCACAGCAGGTTGAGGCGGGTGCGCCCGGTGTTCTGGGCCAGCACGACCACCACGACGAGCCCGAGGGCCAGCAGGGCCACCGTCCACTTGGTCACGCCCGTGCCCCGGCCGCCCGGGTGGTTGCCCCGGGCCAGCTCGCCCCGGGCCTTCTCGCGCCGCTCCGAGGTATCGGCGGGCACATCGTGACCTGGGCGGCGGAGCGTTCGTCCCATCGCCCCAGATCTACCCCGACGGGTGGGCCCACATGCCGAAGCTCCGCCGATGGATCAGGATGGCCCCATGGATGACTTCGTGGCAGACATCGAGGAGCTGCGCCGCCGGGCGCGCGAGCACATCGAGCAGGGGCCCATCACCTCGTCGTACGGCGCTGACCGGGAGCGGGTCATCGCCGTGCTTAACGACGCTCTGGCCACCGAGCTGGTCTGCGTCCTGCGCTACAAGCGCCACTACTTCACCGCCACCGGCCTCGACGCCGGACCGGCCACCGCCGAGTTCCTCCAGCACGCCAACGAGGAGCAGCAGCACGCCGACATGATCGCCGCCCGCATCACCCAGCTGCAGGGCCAGCCCAACTTCGACCCCGAGGGCATGACCGGCCGCAGCCACAGCCAGTACGACGGCTCGCCCGGCCTGCGCGACATGATCGTCGAGGACCTGGTGGCCGAGCGCATCGCCATCGCCTCCTACAGCGACGTCATCCGCTGGCTGGGCGACGGCGACACCACCACCCGCCGCATGCTCGAGACCATCCTCGCCGTCGAGGAGGAGCACGCCGACGACCTCCTCGGCCTTCTCGAGAAGCTCCCCTGACCCTGCGCTGGCGCTGGCCGGCAGCCTCGCTCTGCACACCGGCGCTCGATCGGAGCGGTGAGCTGCTCAGAGCACCGGCAGCGTCTGCTCGGCGAACCCCTTGCGGTACAGGCTTCGAATGACCGCGTCGCGGCCGCGGCTACGGGCGGCGATGTCGGTTCCCACGGCGATGGCCAGCGCTTGCGCTCCGCTGGGCACGGACCACGGTTGGCGACCGATGCTGCGAGCCAGGTCATCCAGGTGGACGACCTGCTCCACGATCCGGGTCGTCAGGTAGTCCTCGAGGCGCATGACCTTGCCGGAGAGCACGGCGACGAGGTGGTCGACGTCCAGGGATCGCAGCCGGGGACCGAGAACACCGAGCCAGGCCTCGAGCCGGCGTACCAGCTCCTCCTGTCCGACGGCGGCCACGGCGGCGCCGCGGGCTCGGACCGCTCGGTGGTCGTCAGTCGAAGCGCTCTCGGCGAAGGCGGTGAAGTACTCGCTGGCGCTGCCGAAGGCAACAGGGCCTTGCGCCGGGCCGACTTCGAGGTACTCGCCGACGGCCCATACCCCGCGGGCGACATGTCCGGCCAGGCCACTGACCAGCTGGTCCTCGAGGACCGAGGGTCGGTCCCAGGCCGCGGCCACCGCCGGATCGGCGATCGCCTCGGCGACGACACGACCTCCCTCGAGGAACACCCCCACCACGTCGACGGGCTCCGGCACCGGGCGAGCCTCCCACGACCCGCCCGACATCCTGCGCTCACTTTTCGGACGCGTGGTCTGGCCGGCGAGTAGCGATCCACGGCGGCCGCTCCACCCGCAGAACGCCCCGCCGAAGCGTTACGTCAGCGACAACCTAGTTACCATTAGTACTCCAGTGCCACGGCTCCGACGGGAGGTTGAAAAGGCCGAAGCGGGAGGCGTTGGAGGAGAGCCAGCTCCAGCAGGGGCCGCTGCGGGAGCGGATGAGGACGCCGTTGCAGGTGAAGTCGATGGCCAGGCCCTGCTCGTGCATCGACTGGCCGGGGCGGGCGGTCGGGGGGCTGCACGATGACGCCGGGGAGTTGTAGACGTCGGGGCAGCCGTTGTTGCGGCGGGTCTGGATCTGGGCCTCGGGGGAGCGGTAGCCACCGCCGGAGAGCGAGATGCCGGCGCCGTCGGCGGCGGTCAGCAGGGCGGCGAGCTGGGGAGCCAGGGAGGCGGCCACCTGGATGCCGCGCACTGAGACGATGTTGCCTCCGCCGACGATGGAGATCCGCCCGCCGGAGCGGGGGGCGGCGTTGGCCCGGAGCTTGGCGGCCAGCGCCGCCTCGCGCTTGGTGATCTCGGCGGAGAGGGCGGCGTCGACGGTGGCCAGCGACTGCGCCTCGCTGAGCGTTCGGTCGAGGCGGTCCGACACCTGGTCGGCGAAGCCCTGCTGCTCGGCCCTGGCCCGGTTCAGGGTAGCCAGCCGGACCTGGGCGTCGGCCAGCTGGCGCTCGGCCGCAGCCGCCGCCTTCTTGCGCTGGGCCGCGGCCTGGGCCAGGTCCTTGCGGGCCCCTTCGAGCTTGTCGAGGGCGTCGGTCTGCCGGCCGGTGGCCACGGCGCCGTAGGCCCGGGCCCGGCTGATGTCGTTGATGTCGTCGCCCTCGACCTGCAGCCCCTGGCCCTGGCCGGCGGTGTAGGACCGCACCGCGGCCCGGCGCAGGCCCTCCTCGGCCTGGCGCACGGCCTCCAGCGCCGCGGCCTCGGCCACGCGGGCCTGCTCGTCGGCCCGGCGGGCCCGCTGGGCGGCGGCGTCTGCCTTCTGCATGGCCGTGGACTGGGCCCCCACGTTCTGGGCCAGGGTGTCGAGCGAGGCGGCGACCTTGGCGTCGTCGTCCTTCAGGACATCGACCTGGGTGGCGACCTGGGCCTTCTTGGCCAGGACGTCGGCCCGTTCCTTGCGCAGCTCGTCGTCGGTCTTGGCTGCGGCAGGGCCGGCGACCGACAGGAGCAGCACGACCACCGCAGCGAACCGTCCGATGCGTCGCGTCGCGACTGCACCCCTGGTTGCGTGCATGTGATCGGACGGTACTACCCGACCCCAGGGCCGGCCCCAATCGGGTGACCCGCCACGGTGCTCGGCTGGGGGCGGTCGTCGCCAGTCCGGGTAGGGTAGGCCATGCCCGACCCCGACTTCCACGCCTCCAGCAGTCGGGGCAAGGCACTCTCCCTCTCGGACTTCAAGGGGAAGGTGCCGGTGGTCCTGGTTTTTGTCGGCGCCCTCGATCCGCAGGCCCACAGCCTGGTCGACCTCGACCACCACCTGGTCGACTTCGGCCGTGAGCGGGTGCAGCTGCTGGTCGTGGCCCATGCCGACGGGGCCGACGTCCGGGCCGTCCCCTTCAGCGGTCTCAACGTGCCGGTGCTGGCCGATCCCCATGACGACCTGGTGGCCACCTTCGGTCGAGGCGAGGGGGGTGCCGGGTTCGCCGTGATCCTCGACAAGCAGGGGAACCCGGTCGAGAGCCTGACGCTGACCGGCGGGGCCGAAGGGCTGCTGGCCCGGCTCCGTGAGCTGGGCGACAGCCTCCACGCCTGAGTCCGGCGCGGTCACACCAGGCCGAGGCGGGCCAGCTCGGCCCGGCTGAAGCCGGCCCTGAGTCGGGCGTCGACGTTCACCGGCGGGTGGACCCGCACGCCGTGCTCGTCGAGGAGGCGGACGAACTCGGCCTCGGGCTCCAAGCCCCGACTGGCACACAGGGAGGCGAACCACCGTGACCCGATCTCCACGTGGCCCACCTCCTCGTCCAAGATGACCTCGAGGATGGAAACGGTGGCCTGATCGCCAACGGCCTGCAGGCGGCGGACCATCCCGGGCGTCACGTCGAGCCCTCGGGCCTCGTTGACCCTCGGGACCAGGGCCATGCGGGGGAGGGGGTCGGTGGCGGTGCGCACAGCCATGGCCCACTGGCCATCGTGGGCCGGAATGTCGCCGTAGGCCACGCCCCAGTCGGCGAGACGGGCCGCCAGCAGCGAGAAGTGACGGGCCTCCTCATCGGCCACCCGCAGCCAGTCGCCCACGAAGGCCGGAGGCAGCGCCCACCCCCACCCGAACCGGTGCACGGCGTCGAGGGCCAGGTTCACCGCCGTCAGCTCGATGTGGGCCACGGCGTGGACCAACGCCACCCGACCAGCCTCCGAGCCCACCGGTCGACGGGGCACCTCCCGCGGGTGGACGAGCACGGGCCGGTCGGGCATCCCCGGCTGTTCCACCGGCACCACGGCCTGCACCGGCGCCGACAAGGCCAACCGCCCACCCTCCCAGTCGGCCCGCAGCGCCCGGGTCGCCGCCAGCTTGGCCTCGACGTCGCGCTCGGCCAGAGCCGCCCCGGCGGCGTCCGTCACGCCAGCTCCTGGCTCGGGGACCGCTGACGCTCCCGCCGGGTTGCTCGCTGCGCTCACGTGGCATCCCGGCTTCGTCACGCGAGCGCCGCCAGCTCGCTGGTGGCGTAGACCACGGCCACCAGACCCATCCCCACGGCCACGATGAGGCGGAGGCGACGGGTGCTGGCGGCGATGGCGAGGGTGGCGCCCAGGCGGGCCCCGGGTATGGCGCCGGCGGCGAGGAGGAGGGCCAGGCGCCAGTCGATGTCGCCGAGGGCGGCGTGGGTGAGGGTGCCGGGCACGGCCAGGACGCCGACGCAGGCCAGTGAGGTGGCGATGGCGCTCTTCAGGCGCAGGCCCAGGACCTCGCTGAAGCCGGGGATCAGGATCAGGCCGCCGCCGAGGCCCAGCAGGCCCGAGAGCAGGCCGGCGCCGAGGCCGATGGCCGCGATGACGAGCGGGTTCCCACGTCCCGTCCCGGCCCGGGCCTGGCCGGTCTCGTCGGTGTCGCCGGCCGACCGGGCCATGCGCACGGCGGTGATCCCGAGGAGGATCGCCGTGAGCACCATGAGCCAGTGCCCGTCCCCTGGCACCGAGTGGGACAGAAGTGATCCGCCGACGGCGCCGACCACGCCTCCGGGCGCGGCGATGGCCAGGATGCGCCAGTCGACCAGGCCCTCACGCCGGTAGCGGAGGGTGCCCACGGCCGCGCCCGGGATGATCGAGGGAAGCGTCGAACCGACGGCCACGAAGGCCGAGGCGCCGAGCAGCCTTATCCCCGGGGTGGAGATGATGGCCCCGCCCACTCCGAACGCACCGGACAGCACGCCGGTGAGGACGCCGAGCCCGAGGGTGAGGCCGTCCCGCAGCGGACCCGCCGTGATCCCGGCCACCACCCCCGTCACCGCCCCTCCACTCCGCCGCCCGACCGACGATGCCGCACGACCGAGGCAGCGGCGGTCATGGGACAGGCTCCAGCCCCGGCGAACGACCCAGCCGTCCGGCGGTCACGACTCGTCTCGGACCGGCACCCGCCCCGAGACCTCGATGACCGCGACACGGCTCCAGTGTGGCCGGCCTGCCGCGCGGACCGGAGCGGCTCGGGGATCGGCGCCGGCACCCGGAGGGCCGGAGGGCCGGAGGAGGAGCGCAGCGATGGGGGAGGTCTGACGCTCCTATGTCAAGCGGCTTCCTGAAGTTGGTCGGCGGGATGAGGCCGAGGGCGCTCATGATGACCGGCACCTGTCCGGCTCCGAGCTGACCTTGGTCAGGCGGCCTGCCGGCCGAACCAGCCCAGGGGCGTGCCGTCAGGGCGGTAGATCGTGAGCTGGCCCTGGTGATCCCGGGCGAAGGTGAGCCCGATGACATGGGCCAAGGTGTGATGCCGTCGGCAGAGGAGGCAGAGGTTGGCCAGGTCGGTGGCGCCGCCGTGAAGCCAATGTCGGATGTGGTGGAGATCGCAATGGTCGGGAGGCTGATCGCAGCCCGGTACGACGCATCCTCCATCTCGGACGGCCGCCGCCCGGCGTTGCCCGGCGGTGGCGAGTCGCGTTGACCGGCCGAGGTCGAGCGGTTCGGAGCGTCCGTTCACGATCAGGGTGCGGACGGTGGCGTCGCAGGAGAGGTTCTCGAACACCTTCCGGCTGACCGGCCCGCCATCTTCGTAGGCGGGCTGGGCGATGTCGCCGTCGAGACCGACGTGCGCCACCAGCACCACCTCGGGACGAGAACCAGGCCCGCGCCCACCGAAGGAGACCGACCGGCGTGTCATGTCGAGCAGGCCAAGCGACATCCGCCGCGCCAGGCTGAGGCCCTCGTCGTCCCGGTGCCCCTCGGCCAGCCGCCGCAGCTCGTTGGCGATCACCCGGGCTGTCGCTTCATCGAGGTCGCCGTGCAGGCTCCACCGGCCGTTTCGCTTCGGTGCCAGGGTCACCTCGTTGGCAGCCGGGTCGGCCGGCGCCGGATCGCGGCCTTCAGCGATGAACCGCTTGACGATCCGCCGGGCCGTCCGAAGCGACACCCCCACCACGGCATCGACCAGCTCGCCCTCCGCCTCAACGAAACCCTCGACATCGCAAGCCTGGCTCAGCAGCCTCGCCTTCTCCGTCCCGATCCGCCCCTGCTGCAGCGCCTCATCGGTGGCCGGCATGTCCGGAAGATCACGGGCCAGCCCCGCCAGCGACCGAGCCTCCCCCGGGTGCATCTCGCTCCGAGCGGCCAGCCACTGCCCCCCGTCGATCCCGCCGTCAAGCTGCACCGCACCCGGCGCCTTTTCGATCTCTCCCAACGCCGAAACCATCGCCGCATCCACCATCCGCCGCAGCGCCGCCAGTTTCAAGAGCCGGACTTCGGCAGTGCCGGAAGCGGCGGCCTCCGCCTGCTCAACCAGCAACGACTGATACGAACACATGTTCGTATCTTACGCCACACTCGACAGAATGTCCAGCACTTTGCGGGGCAGATCTCGAAGCCATTTCCAAAAGACGCTTGGTAGCCGTGGTTATGAGAGGGCCCGCCCTGCCCTTCGCCGAAACGTTTGCGCCAGCCATGAGCGGCGGCGCAACAACAGAGAGCTCAGGTCGATAACGGGGCGAAGTCCAGGTCGCCGGTGGAGCGGTCGGCCTCGTCGATGGCGACGCGGATGCGGTCGCCGACTCGGTAGGTGACCTCACCGACGGTGGCCGACAGCTCGTCAGGGGCCTGCACGTAGGCGGCCGCGTTGCCGGGGGCCAGGTTCTCCGACGGCACCGTGCCGACCAGGTCGAACCGGTCGACCCGGATGCGCAGGCCGGCCCGGCGCACCGCGCCGATCAGGGCTGTGGTCTTGTACGGGCGGCCGCCGGCGATGGTGCGCTGCAGCACGTCGGCCCACAGCAGCTTCAGCTCGAAGCGCTCGGCCCGGCTGACTGCGCCGGCCCGGTGGTCGAGCCACCCGGCCAGGGTGCCCAGCTCGGCGGCGGTCGGCCCGGCGGCAGGGTCGCCGGCCAGGACGGCGTGGGCCGCCCGGTGCACCACCAGGTCGGCGTAGCGCCGGATCGGTGAGGTGAAGTGGACGTAGGCGCCGGAGGCCAGGCCGAAGTGGCTGCCCGGGTCGGTCTCGTAGCCGGCCCGCTGCATGCCCTGGGCCACCAGGCCGGCTACGACCGTGCGCTCGAGGCCGGCGTCGGCGGCGGCGTCGACCAGCGCCTCGGTGGCCGACGGATCGGCCAGCGCCTCGACGTCGACCCGCAGACCGATGGTGGCCAGCAGCCCGACCAGCTGCTGGAGGCGCTCGGGGTCGGGCGCGGGCTGCACCCGGTACAGGGCGGGGGCGCCGTGGTGGAGGAGCCACCCCGCCACCGCCTCGTTGGCCGCCACCATGAGTCGCTCGATGAGCCGGCTGGCCATCGGCGTCGGCACCACCCGCTGCAGGGTGACCCGGTCGCCGTCGACGGCCGGACGGGCCTCGGCCTCGGTGAACAGGCCGCCGGAACCCGCACCCCGGGCCAGGCGGTGGGCGCCGATGCGCTCGGCCGCCTCGTGGGCGGCGAACACCGACGCCTTCACGGCCTCGGCCACCTCGGCCTGGGGGGTGACCTCGGCGCCGTCGTCGGCGTCGGCGATGGACTCTCCGGTGAGCCAGCCCTCAACCTGGGCGTAGGTGAGGCGGGCAGCCGAGCACACCGTGCTGGCGGTGACCTCGACCTCGCCCAACTCGCCGCCGGCGCCCACCGAAAAGGCGACGGTGAGCGCCAGGCGGGGCCGCCCCGGGCGCAGGGAGAGCGCACCCTCGGACAGGTGGCGGGGCAGCATCGGCCACCCGCCGCTGGCCAGGTAGGTGCTGGTGGCCCGGGTGCGGGCCCGTCGGTCGAGCTCGCTGCCCGGCCCCACCGTGGCGGCGGCGTCGGCGATGTGGACCGACACCCGGGTGGCGCCGGAGTCGAGGCGCTCGGCGTAGATGGCGTCGTCGAGGTCACGGGTGCCCGGGCCGTCGATCGTGCAGCACGCCTGCCCGGTGCGCTCGACCCGGACCTCGGCCAGCGGGTCGGCCGACGGCCCTGTGCCTCCGGAGCCGGCGGGCTGCGCTGTGCCTCCGGAGCCGGCGGGCTCGACCCCGTTGTCGGGCTGGGGGTCGGCGGCCAGGTCGGCGGCCAGAGCGGTGTCGGCGTCGGCGGCCAGAGCCGGGTCGGACCTGTCGATGGCCCCCAGGTGGCGGGTGGCGGCCAGCAGGCGCAGCCATCGCCACGACGAGGTGTCGACCGGGCCTGCCACCAGCGCCCCGCACCGCCGCAGGGACCCGTCGAGCGACGCCTCGCCGATGGTGAGCACACAACCCCGACCGGCCTTGGCCCCCCGGGGCAGGAGGTCGTCGGGCACGGTCCAGTCGCGGTTGGCCAGTGCCGGGTCGGGCCGCAGCATCAGCCGGCCCTGCTTCTCCACGAGCAGGCCCACCAGCAGGCGGCGGGTGCGGCTGACAAGCACCAGGTTCTCGGCGGTCAGGCCCTTCCCCCGGCCTTCGTCCACGCCCTCGCACACCACCCGGTCGCCATCAACCAGGTCGACCAGTGCCGGCGGCGGGATGAACAGCGAGTCGACCGGCCCGTTCGGGCCCTCGGTCGGTGCGTCGAGGTTGACGAAGCCGAAGCCCCGTCGGTGGGGGCGGACGGTTCCGGTGAGCGACACGGTCTGCGAACCCTACAGAGTGTGGGCGATGCGCCTCCGCTGCTCGGCCTCCTGCTCGCCCGGCCTCGAGCCCCTCGTGGTGGCCGAGCTGGCCGAGCTCGGGGTGCGGGCCGGGCCCACCGGGCCCGGGCTCGTCCCGTTCACCGCCACCTCGCGCCAGCTCTACGCCGCCTGCCTGCGCAGCTCGGTGGCCAGCCGGCTGCTGGTGCAGGTGGCGCACTTCCCGGCCCGCACCTTCGCCGCCCTGGAGCAGGAGGCTGCCGCCGTGGACTGGTCCCCCTGGACCACCGCCGGTGGAACGTTTCGGGTCTCGGCGGTGAAGAGCCGCCTGTTCCACACCGACGCCGTTGCCGAGCGCCTCGAACGGGCGGCGGGGGGCTCCGGCCCGACGCCGTTCGTGGTCAGGCTCGACCACGACAAGGTGACGATCAGCGCCGATGCCGGCGGAGACCCCCTCCACCGCCGAGGCTGGCGCCTGGCCACGGCCAAGGCCCCCCTGCGCCCCACCCTGGCCGCCGCCGCCCTGCGCACCGTGGGTTGGAACGGCACCACCCCGTTGATCGACCCGTTCTGCGGATCGGGCACCATCGCCATCGAGGCGGCGGGCCTGGCTGCCGGCCTGGCCGCCGGTCGCCACCGCTGCTTCGCCTTCGAGGCCTGGCCCTCGTTCGCCCCGGGCACCTGGGCCAGCGTGGTGGGCGAGGCCACAGCCCACGCCGCCGCCACCGCCCAGCGGTCGGCCCAGGCTGCGGTGCTGGCCTGCGACCACGACGCCGGGGCCTGTGCGGCGACCCGGGCCAACGCCGAGCGGGCCGGCGTCGAGGTCGAGGTGCTGCAGCAGTCACTGGCCGACCTGGCGCCGCCCCCCGGTCCGGCCGGCTGGGTGGTGGCCAACCCGCCCTGGGGGGCCCGCACCGGAGCGACGGCCGACCTGATCGACCTCCACCAGCTGCTCGGCCACGTCACCCGGGAGCGGCTGGCCGGCTGGGGCGTGGCTCTCCTCGTGGCCGATCATCGCTTGGCCCGGGCCACCGGTCTCCCGCTCCAACACCGGTGGTCGACGCTGGCCGGCGGCACCAGGGTCCACCTGTTCGCCAGCGCAGCGGCGGGCGGGGCCTCCTCGTGAGGCCGGTTCAGCCCCGGGCTTGGCGCTTGTGCTTGGCCATGTGAGCGGCGGCCGACTCGACCGAGCTCGCGTTCTTGGCCTGAGCGGGGGTGCCGGACCGGATGCCGCCCCCGGTGCCCCAGGTGGTGATGACCCGGATCGCGCCCTCGTGGCCCTGCGGGCAGGAGACGGGTTGGTCGGACTCAGAGATCGGCCGGCGCACCTCGAAGGCCTCTTCGCAGGTCGGGCACCGAAAGTCATAGAAGGGCATGGCCCCAGCCTACGGCGCTCACCGACGTAGTCCCCCCGCAGGTCATTCGCGTGAACATCGCTCTGCGGTGCAGAAGTTCGCGGCCGTCCTGACTTAGGGTCCGCCTGGACATGCCGACCCCCCGAACACGCCGGCGGGCCGCACTGCTGCTCGCCCTGCTCATCCTGCTGCTCCTCGGCGCCGCCGCGTCCGCCCTGTTCGTGGGCGTCGATGACGAGGACGACGACGTCGCCACCTCGGCCTCGACCACCACCACTTCGGCGCCGGCGCCAGCCCTCCCGCCCGACGTCGACACCACGACCACCGTGCCGGCCGACCCCGCCCCGACCACGACGTTGCCGGCCGCGCCCGAGGTCGGGGCCGTCGACCCTGCCCCGACCCCCACGGTGCCGGCCGCGCCCGAGGTCGGGCCCGTCCCGACCACCGCCGCGACCTCGCCCGAAGCGACGTCCACCACGTCGCCGTCCAGCACGTCGCCGTCCACCACGTCGCCGTCCACCACGTCGCCGTCCACCACGTCGACGATCGCCCCCGCCGGTGGTCCGATCGTCGTCTCCGGCCCGGATGATCCGGCGCCCGAGCCGGTGACCGACGTCCACCCCGAGACCGGGGGCGGACCGGCCCCGTGGCCGGCGGCGCTGGCGGGCGCGATCGGCCTGGGCGCCCTGGCGTGGCGGAGGCGATCGGCGGTCGCATGACGGGGCTGCTCACCGAGATCGACCACGTCGCCATCGCCGTGCACGACCTCGAGGCCGCCGTCGCCTGGTACCGGGAGGTGTTCGGGGCCGAGGTCGAGCACCGGGAGGTCGTCGAGGCCGACGGTGTCGAGGAGGCCCTGCTGCGGGTCGCCCAGTCCTTCGTGCAGCTGCTCACCCCCACCCGGGACAGCTCTCCCGTGCACGCCTTCCTCGAGCGGCGGGGCGAGGGCATCCACCACGTGGCCTACCGGGTGGCCGACTGTGCCGAGGCGTTGCAGGCGGTGAAGGACGCCGGCGGACGGCTCATCGACGACCGGCCCCGGCCCGGCAGCCGGGGCACCACGGTGGCCTTCGTCCACCCCAGGGGCGCCTTCGGCACCCTGATCGAGCTGGTGCAGGAGGCGGGCCCGACCTCGGCTTAGGGGGTCCCCGGGGTCAGGCCGGTGTCGGGCCCCAGGATCACCGGCTTGCTCTGACGGGCATCGATCACCACGAGGAGCAGCACCGAGGCCAGGAACAGGGTGACGCCGGTGGCGGCGATCCCGGTGCCGGTGACCGGTTCCCCCCGGGCCCGCACCACGACCCCTGCCACCACGAGCACGCCCCCGAAGGCGACCGCAGCCAACGGGGCCACGGCCAGGGCGACGAGGCCGGCGGTGCTGAGGCCGAGGAGGAGGGGCAGGGGGGCGGCCAACGGCTCAGGTGGGCGTGGAGGCCTTGCGGAGCAGGGCCTCGACCTCGGCCACGGTCTTCTCGCCGCTGTCGCGGGCCACGACCTTGCCGTCGCCGCCGAGGACGACGTAGTAGGGGAAGCTGCTGAGGCCATAGGCCTGGGCCGCGCTGCCGTCCTTATCGTCGGCCAGCACCGGCCGGGGCCACTCCTCCTCCTTCAGCCACGCCGAGGGCGGGTAGTTGGCCCCCCCGTCCCGCACGCTGGTGGACACGGCCAGGAAGTCGACCCCCGGAGGGGTGATGCGGCCGAGCTCGGGGGCGAGCAGGGGCACCTCGCGTTGGCAGTGGGGGCACCAGTGGGCCACGAACAGCACCAGCGCAGGTCGTCCGGTGCCGCCGACCTGCACCGGCTGACCATCGAAGGTGGTCCCGGTGACGGTGGGGGCCACCGTGCCGATGGCCGGATCCGAACCCGAGGAGCCGAGGGTCGAGAGCGCAGCGCCGGAGACGGTGACGGGCCGCGTCTGAGCCACCTCAGCACCCCCCTCGGCCTGATCGGCGCCGTCGCCGTCTCCCGCCCTGGTCGCCACGACGGCCACCACCAGCAGGGCGACGACGACCCCGACCACGATGGCCGGCACCGCCCATCCGGGCCGGGCCGGGGCGGGCTGGGGCGTGCTGGCCTTCGTTGCCGGGCGGGCACGCGGGCCGGCCTTGGGGTTGGTGGGCTTGGCCATCAGGCGACCTCCAGGGGGGCGGGGGGCTCGGCCGCGTCGGCCGGCGGGACGGGGGATCGAACGAGCAGGAGCAGGGCGCCCACCAGGGCCTGGGCGGTGGCCGCCATGGCCGGGATGGTGAGGTAGCCGAAGCGTTGCACCCAGATGATGGTGCACGGGTTCAGCGGATCGCAGGCGCCCCCCTCGATCGAGGGCACGCGCTCGAGGACGACGTGGTAGAGCGAGATGGGCAGCCCGAGGGCGATCAGGGCCAGGGCGTAGGGCCGCACACCCCGGTCGCGCCGCCAGCTGGCCAGCCCGAGGAGCGGCACCAGGGGGTACACGGCGATGCGCTGGTACCAGCACAGCTTGCACGGCGGAAAGCGGGCCACCTCCGACAGGTAGAGGCTGCCGAGGGTGGCGGTGAGGGCCACGGCGAAGGCCAGCGGAAGGACCCACGGCCCGAGCGCGGCGCCGAGAGCCGCCTCCCGGCGGCGGGCGCCAGCCGACCGGCGGGCCACGAGCCGCAGGGCCACGAGCCCGAGCACCGCCGCCTGGGAGCCCACGGCCAGCAGGGCCAGGAACAGCGTGACCGAGGCGACGTCCACCGGGAGAACCTAAACCGCCGAAAGCGACCCCGAGTTCCCGGTCCAGCGGCTGTGGCAGGCTCGGGCGCCCATGCGGGTCTTCCTGGTCGACGGCACCTTCGAGCTGTTCCGCCAGTTCTACGGGGCGCAGCGCCACCGGTCGGAGTCCTCGATGCCCACGGCCGGGGTGGTCGGGGTGCTGGCCTCGGTGCTGCAGCTGCTGGAGGAGGGGGCCACCCACGTCGGGGTGGCCACCGATCACGTCATCGAGAGCTTCCGCAACGGCCTGTGGGCCGGCTACAAGACCGGCGCCGGCATCGACCCGGTGCTGCGGGCCCAGTTCGAGCCGCTCGAGCTGGCCCTCGAGGCGCTGGGGGTGCTGGTGTGGCCGATGGTCGACCTCGAGGCCGACGACGCCCTCGCCTCGGTCTGTGCGGTGTGCCGCGACGACCCTGCCTGTGAGCAGGTGGTGATCTGCTCACCCGACAAGGACCTGGCCCAGTGCGTGGTGGGCGGCGAGGTGGTGCTGCTCGACCGCATTCGCAAGGCCGTGGTCGACGAGGCCGCCGTCCTGGCCAAGTACGGCGTGCCGCCCGCCTCCATCCCCGACTGGCTGGCTCTGGTGGGAGACTCAGCCGATGGCTTCCCCGGCCTCCCGGGGTGGGGGGCCAAGTCCGCCGCTGCGGTGCTGCGCCGATTCGGCACGATCGAGGCCATCCCCGACGACGTGGCCGGGTGGGACGGCGTCGGGGTGCGCAGCGCCGGGGCCCTGGCCGGGACGTTGGCCGCGGCCCGCCCGGAGGCGGCGCTGTTCAAGCGCCTGGCCACCCTGGTCGTCGACCGCTCCCTCCTCGGCGCCGTCGATGACCTGCACTGGACCGGGCCGACCGCCGCCTTCCCCGGCGTGGCCGAGGCGCTGGGGACCCCGAGCCTGGCCGCCCGGGCCGAGCTGACGGCCGCCAACCGCTGAGCCTGGCCGCGGATATGGCCCGCGATCTGACCCGATCGGGCTATGGCGCACCCCGTCAGCGAGGGGCACCATCGCCTTCATGCTCGTCGGACTGCTCGTCGGCCTCGCTGGGTCGTTGCTCGTGGGGCGCGCCGCCCATGACCACACCCTGGCCGGCGCCCTCCCCCTCCCGTGGGTGACGGCGTCCCTCGGCCTCGCCGTGATCGCCGTCGGCTGGGTCCTCAGCTCGGCCACCCCCCGCCTGGCCGCCGGCCTGGCCGCTGGAGCCCTGCCCGGCGCCGTCTACGCCGCCTTCGTCCTGGCCGGGGACGGGGAGAGGCAGCTGGCCTACGGCTGGTCGGCCATCCTGATCGCCCTTGGTGGCCTGGCCCTCGGGGCTGGGCTCCACGCCTCGCGCAGCCACACCCGACCCTGGTCGGCCCGGCGCCGCACCGCGTCTCGGGTCCCGAGGGCCCGGTCGCGCTGACCGGCGGCCTCAGGCGAACGCTCGAGGGAGGGGGAGGGTGAGCGCCCGCTCCAGCCGCCGGCGGTAGGCAGCGCGGGCCAGCTCGACCACCCCGAGCGAGGCCAGGTGGTCGGTGCGCCACTGCACGTCGAGGAGGCGGCCCTCGGCGGCACCATCTGCACCCCCGAGCAGCTCGACCAGGCCGACCAGAGCCACCTTCGACGCGTCGGGCCGGTGGTGGAACATCGACTCGCCGGCGAACAGCCCTTGGGTGGCGACCCCGTAGAGCCCCCCGGCCAGACGACCGTCGTCGATCGACCAGGCCTCGACGGAATGGGCCCAGCCCAGCTGGTGGAGCCGCAGGTAGGCGGCGGCGATCTCCCCGGTGATCCAGCGGCCTTCCCGGCCGGGGTCGGCGCAGGCGGCCATCACGACGGCGAAGGCGGTGTCGACCCGGACCTCGAACCGGGCGCACGACCGGCGCAGGCTGCGGCTGACCCGCAGCCCGTCGAGGGGGAGGACGCCCCTCGGCTCGGGTGACCACCACGCCAGCAACCCGTCCTCGACGGGCATGGGGAACAGCCCGCTGCGGTAAGCGGCCAGCACGGTGCCGGGCTCGAGGTCGGCGCCGACCCCCACGATCTCGCCCCCACCCGGGGGCACGCTCGGAAAGGAGTACCGGGACGGCGGCGGCTCGACGGGCAGGATCATCCCCCGCCGGTGCTGCGGTGGCGGGTGGGCGGCCGCCTGGCTGGACGGTCCCGCACCGCAGACCATCCGCTCCTCCCCATGCTCAACCGTACCGAGCCCCGGTGGAAGGCAGGTCCTCCTGCAGCCTGACGGTGAGGGTGCGGCTCGTGTCGCCTCGCCGGTGGCGCACCGCGGCCGGGGCCGGAGCCGGTACGGCCTGCCCTCTACGATCCGGGGCATGGAGCACCCCATGGGCGAGCAGCTGGCGCGGCTGGCTGAGCGCAAGGAGCAGGCCCTCCACGCCGGCAGCGAGGAGGCCGTGCAGCGCCAGCACGACCGGGGGAAGATGACCGCCCGGGAGCGGATCGACCACCTGCTCGACGACGGGTCGTTCCAGGAGCTCGACATGCTGGCCCGCAGCCGGTCCACCGGGCTGAAGGAGACGCCGTACACCGACGGGGTCGTCACCGGGTTCGGCACCGTCGATGGGCGCACGGTCTGTGTGTTCAGCCAGGACTTCACGGTGTTCGGCGGGGCGCTGGGCGAGGTGTTCGCCGAGAAGATCCACAAGGTCATGGACCTGTCGTCCAAGA
>JBBSKY010000041.1:0-27786 GCA_038255915.1 Acidimicrobiales bacterium
GCGCGACCTGCTCCTGGCCCGCCTCCTCGAGTGCAAGACCTCCAACGCCGCGTCCCGCAGTCGGGCCGCCCTGGCCGAGACCGCCGCCCTGTCGTGGCCCCGCCACGTCGGGCCCGACGAGCGCTACGCCAGCCTGGTCCCCGACCTGCTGGCCGGCGTCAGCCCGCAGCGGCTGCGCCGGGCCTACGAGCGGGCCACCACGCCCAAGCCCCGGCCCGTGGTCGACCTGTCCCACGTCACCCCCATCCGCCTCAGCGTGGCCGACACGGTCCTCGAGCTGTGCCACGAGCTGCCCCGGGTCGGCCGCATCAGCTTCCGCCGGCTCACCGCCGACCTGGTCGAGCGGGTCGACGTCATCATCCACTTCCTGGCCGTGCTCGAGCTGTACAAGCAGGACCTGATCCACCTCGACCAGGCCGCCACCTTTGCCGAGCTCACCATCACCTGGGCCGGCGCCTCCCCTGCCACGGCAGCGGCGATGGCGATGGCCGGCGCCGACGCCTACGAGGGCTGACGTCGAGAGGGCGCAAGGATCCTTCGACCATCGCGTACCATATGGTCGTGGCCCGCACCCAAACCCTCGTGCAGCTGAACGATGGCCTCCTCGCCGCCCTTGACCAGCGGGCCGCCAGCCGGGGTGTCTCCCGCAGCCAGCTGATCCGCGAGGCGGTCGAGGCCTACGTCCGCCAGGACCTGGACGCCGAGATCTCACGGAGGATCATCGAGGGCTACCGGCTGCAGCCGCAATGGGAGCCCGACGACTGGGGAGACCTCGGCGCGCTGGCCGATCGGGCCGCCCGCGAGACGCACCAGCGCCTGGACGCCGAGGAACGTGAGGCGGGGCTCCCGCCGTGGTAGGGCGCGGTGAGGTGTGGTGGGCCGAGCTGGCGGAGGCCGGACGCCGCCCCGTCCTCGTCCTCACCCGTGAGGAGGTGGTCGACACGCTGACCGCAGTGACCGTCGCCACCATCACCACCCGCCGCAGGGACATCCCGACCGAGGTGGCGCTCGACGCCGACGACGGCATGCCGCAGCCGTGCGTGGTCTCCCTTGACAACCTGGCTACCGAGCGCAAGGCCCACCTGGTGGAGCGGATCACCCGACTCGGCCCCGAGAGGATGCACGAGGTGTGCCGCGCCCTGGCGCGGGCCACGGGCTGTGGCTGACAGCACCTACACGGTCCAGTGCATCCTGAAGACGGCGAACGGCCGGGTTGCACACCGACCTGGGCATGAAGGCCCAGCTGGTGGTGCGCTAGCCGGTCAGGCGCCGAGGGTGCCGTACACGTAGTCGAAGGCCTCGGCCACGGTGGCGAGGGGCTGGTCCTCGGGGGGCTCGGGGATCTTGGCGTCGTAGGCCTCCTCGAGGGCGAGGGTCAGCTCGACGAAGGCCAGCGAGTCGATGTCGAGGTCGTCCTTCAGGTTCGCCTCGAGCACCACCGTCGCCGCCTCGACGTCCATCACCTCCGCGGCCGTCTCCTGGAACACCTTGAAGGCTGCGTCGCGGTCCACGGAAGGGAACCTAGACCGACGGGGGGCCAAGGTGGCTACCAGACGGTGCGCACGTCGCGAGCCGCCCAAGCGTGCTCCCGGATGGCGGCGTCCTTGGTGACCAGCGGCACACCTAGCTCGCTGGCGGTGGCGTAGAGGAACCGGTCGGCCGGATCGGCGTGGAACCCCGACTGACCGAGGAGGCCCGCAGCGACGGCACCCTGTGGGGAGAGAGGTGCGACCTCCACCCGCTCCTGACTCAGGAGATCGCGCACCCACAGGTAGAGGTCCCGATCAAGGGCTACGCGACCACGGGCGTGCAGGACGCTGATCTCCCAGCAGGTGATGGGGCTGACCAGGACCGCGTCGGCGCGAGTGATCTCCCGGGCCGCGATGGGTGACAGGCGCGCGCCGCCCGCCTGCCACCACAGGACGACGTGGGTGTCAAGGAGGACCTTCACGGCGACTCGGTCTCCGCCTCCCAGGCCTCGCCGGTGGAGAAGTAGGCCTCGTCATCCTCGGCCAGGAGCGTGACCGAACCCATGGTCGCCTCTACCTCGACCCGCTCGACAGGCACCACCCGGGCTACGGGGCGGCCGTGCTTGGTGACGATGATCGGCACCCCGGTGGTCTCCACCTGATCAAGCAGGGCCAGGCACTGCTGCTTGAACGTGCTGGCCATGACCATGCGTGCTTCCACATGCCCAAACTAGACGACGTCCATGGACACTGGACGCGTTCCGGGTGGCGCCGAACCTAGACCGACCGGAAGGCCAAGGTGGCGTTGTGGCCCCCGAAGCCGAAGCTGTTCGACAGGGCCACCCGGACCCGGTGCTCTCTGGCCTGGTTGGGGACCACGTCGAGGCCGATCTCGGGGTCGGGGTCGTCGTGGTTGATGGTGGGCGGCAGGACGCCGTGGCGGATGGCCAGGATGGTGGCTACGGCCTCGAGGGCGCCGGCGGCGCCGAGGAGGTGGCCGGTCATCGACTTGGTCGACGACACCGGCACGCCGTCGCCCATCACGGCCCTGATCGCCCTGGCCTCGGTGACGTCGTTCAGGGCGGTGGAGGTGCCGTGGGCGTTCACGTAGTCGACGTCCGCCGGGTAGAGGCCGGCGTCGGCCAGGGCCAGGCGCATGCAGCGGATGGCGCCGTCGCCCTCGGGGTGGGGGGCGGTGGCGTGGAAGGCGTCGCTGGTCAGGCCGTAGCCCACCAGCTCGGCCCAGATGTCGGCGCCCCGGGCCACGGCCCGGTCCCGCTCCTCCAGCACCAGGGCGGCGCCGCCCTCGCCGGCCAGGAACCCGTCGCGGCCCCGGTCGAAGGGCCGGCTGGCCCGCTCGGGGTCGTCGTTGCGCTCGCTCAGGGCCTTGGCCGCGGCGAAGCCGGCCATGCCGATCGGGGTGATCGAGCCCTCGCTGCCGCCGGCCACCATCACGTCGGCCCGGCCCCAGCGGATCAGCTCGGCGGCGTCGCCGATGGCGTGGGCCGAGGCGGCGCAGGCGGTGACCGTGCAGGTGTTGGGGCCCAGCAGGTGGTGCTCCATGGCGATCTCACCCGCCGCCATGTTGGCGATCATCATCGGGGTCAGGTACGGGCTGACCCGGTCGGGCGCCCGCTCGTGCAGCAGGATGATCTGGTCCTCCAGGGTGCGCAGCCCGCCGATGCCGCTGCCCCACACCACGCCCGACCGCTCCGGGTCGTAGCTCTCCAGCACGCCGCTGGCGGCGACGGCCTCGGCGGCGGCGACCAGGCCGAGCTGGGCGAAGCGGTCGAGGTGACGGGCCCGGCGCTTGCCGAAGGTGGCCCCGGGATCGAAGCCCTTCACCTCAGCGGCGATCCGCACCGGGAACCCGGTGGCGTCGAACTGGGTGATGGTGCCGGCCCCACCCTGCCCGGCCACCAGGGAGGCCCAGGTCGAGGCGACGTCCAGTCCGACGGGCGAGATCGCCCCGAGACCGGTGACCACGACGCGACGGGGCTCAGGCACGGGAGGCGAGCCTACGATCCGGCGGCGATAGCCTGAACCCCATGACCGTGGTCGCGCCCATCGCTCGGCGGCGCTTCACCGTGGCGGAGTACGAGCGCATGGCCGAGGCCGGCGTCTTCGGGCCTGACGAGCGGATCGAGCTCCTGGACGGGGAGGTGGTGGAGATGGCGCCCATCGGACCCCCGCACTCGTCCCGGGTCGACCGGTGCAACGCGTACGTGGGGCGCGCCTTTGGAGTCGGGGTGATCATCCGGGTGCAGAACCCGCTCCACCTGAGCGACCTGTCCATGCCCGAGCCCGACCTCACCGTGCTGGGCCACCGTGACGACTTCTACGGCACCCGCCACCCGACGGTGGCCGACGTGCTCCTGCTCATCGAGGTGGGCGACACCAGCGCCCGCTTCGACCGGGAGGTGAAGCTCCCCCTCTACGCCACCGCTGCGGTCGTGGAGGTGTGGCTCCTCGATGTGAAGGCCCGCACCGTCTCGGTCTGCACCGACCCACACGAAGGCACCTACCGCTCCATCGTCCAGGTGGGCCCGGGCGAGATCCTCCGACCGATCGCCCTCCCGAACGCCGCCATCGCCGCCGCCGACGTGCTGGGCTGAGGGGCCCGCCGGGCGCCGACGCCGCTCGCCGGGCCCGTGTGGGCCCCGAAGGGCCCACGTGCTCCCGAGACCTGCTGCGGTGGCAGGATGAGCCACCGTGCCGTCTCCCGAAGAGCGGGCCATCGAGGCCGTGGTCCTGGTCGCCGAGGCGCCCGTCCCGCCCGACCTGCTGGCCCAGCTGCTCGAGATCCCCACCGCACGGGTGGTGGAGCTGTGCGAGGCGCTGGCCGCCGGCTACGAGAGCGACGGCCGGGGCTTCCAGCTGGCGCGGGTGGCCGGCGGGTACCGCTACCAGACCCATCCCGAGTGCGCCCCGTGGGTCGAGCGGTTCGTGCTCGAGGGGCAGTCGTCCAAGCTGTCGGCCGCCGCCCTCGAGACCCTCGCCATCGTCGCCTACAAGCAGCCGGTGAGCCGGGCCCAGGTGGCCGCCATCCGCGGCGTCAACGTCGACGGGGTCCTGCGCACCCTCACCGGCCGGGGCTACGTGGCCGAGGTCGGCCGGGACCCGGGCCCGGGTCAGGCCGTGCTCTACGGGACCACCTCGCAGTTCCTCGAGTCGCTCGGCATCGACTCGCTCGACCGGCTGCCGTCGCTGGGTGGCTTCGTGCCCGACGCCTCGCTGGTCGAGGCCCTCGAGCGGGGCCTGCGCGACGAAGGATCAGCCGGATGACCGGCACCAGGCACCGCGGCGGGTCGGGTGAACCGAGCCCGGTGGATCAAACGGACGACGCGGCCGAGGATGCCGAAGACGGCGCCGCCGAACCGGCCGAGCTGTTCGAGGGGGAGCGGCTGCAGAAGGTGCTGGCCCGGGCGGGCATCGGCAGCCGACGCGTGGCCGAGGACCTGATCGACGCCGGCCGGGTGCAGGTGAACGGCAGGGTGGCGGTGCTGGGGCGGCGTGTCGACCCCGAGCAGGACGTCGTGGCCGTCGACGGCACCCCCATCGGCACGGCCCAGGGCCTGGCCTACCGGCTGCTCAACAAGCCCCGGGGGGTGGTGGCCACAGCCGAGGACCCCCAGGGCCGGCCCACGGTGGTGCAGCTGGTGCCCACCGAGCCCCGGGTCGTGCCCGTCGGTCGCCTCGACATCGACACCGAGGGCCTGCTCCTGCTCACCAACGACGGCCAGCTCCACCACCGCCTCACCCACCCCAGCTTCGGCGTCGAGAAGGAGTACCTGGCCGAGGTCGAGGGCGAGCTGTGGCCGAAGGACCTGCGCAAGCTGCGCTCGGGGGTCGAGCTGGAGGACGGCATGACCGCACCGGCCAAGGCGTCGAGCCCGGCGCCCAACCTGCTGAAGCTCACCCTGCACGAGGGCCGCAACCGCCAGGTGCGCCGCATGTGCGAGGCCATCGGCCATCCTGTGCTGCGCCTGGTGCGCACCAGGATCGGCCCGCTGGTCGACGGGTCACTGCCGCCGGGCAGCTGGCGGGACCTGACCCGCGACGAGGTGCGCTCCCTCGAGCGAGCCGTGGTCGAGGAGAAGGCCGTCAACGCCGGCAAGTGGCGTCCGGGCGACGTCACCGGCCGCCGCAATCGCTAGCGTCGTCTCGTGAGCCGACGTGCAGGCCGAAGGGGCTGGCGGCTGCCGGCGGCGGCGCTGGTGGGGTACCTGGTCGGCACGACCCCCTCGGCCGACCTCGCCGCCCGGCTGGCGTCCGGCGGCACCATCGACCTGCACACGTCCGGGTCGGGCAATCCCGGGGGGGCCAACGCCTACACCCTGCTCGGGCCCCGCTGGGGGGCGGCGGTCATCGGCGCCGACATCGCCAAGGGCACCGCCGCCTCCTTCCTCGGTCGGGCCGTCGCCGGTGACACCGGCGGCTGCGTGGCCGGTGCCGCCTCGGTGATCGGGCACTGCTTCCCAGTGTGGACGGGCGGGCGGGGCGGCAAGGGCGTCGGGGCCAGCGTCGGCCAGTGCCTGGCCACCTTCCCCGCCTACTTCCCGATCGACCTGGCCGTCGCCGGCCTCACGTCCACCTCCCGCTGGCGGGGCCGGGCCCGGGCGGCCACGCTGGCGTCGTCGACGCTGTGGGTGCTGAGCGGCGCCCTGTGGTGGCGCCGCCGCTGGCCCAACCTGTGGGGCCCCAGGCCCACCGTCGCCCTCCCGCTGGCCAACCTGGTCTCGAGCGGGGTCATCGCCTACCGCTTCCTCACCGTCCCGAACCCGACCCTCCCGCCGAAGGCGCCGGGCGGGCCAGCCCGCTGATCAGCGGGGGAGGGCGACCACCACATCCGCGTCGTCCTGGCTGGCCTTGGGCCCGTACTGGAGGGTGAGGACGCCCCGGGCGCCGCAGGCCGGGCAGGTGGCGCCGACCACCAGCTGCATGTCGTCGGGATCGCTGGCTCCCTCGAGGCGGCGCTGGCGGCCCACGGAGAAGGAGGCGGCGGGCGAGGTGACGCCGCAGGCGCCGCAGCGCACCTGGCCGTCGGGCCGGGCCCACAGCTCGGCCAGGTAGCCGTCGCGGTGGAAGGCGGCGATGACATCGCCGCCGGTGGTGTTGTCCGAGGGGGCGCCGGCGATCTCCACCTCCCCTGCCTTCCCGCCGGTCACCTCGGCGAACCTCGCGAGCCCTGCCCCCAGGGCTCCTACCATCCAGCAGCGTGACCAGAGCGGGGCGAACGACGAGGGCCGGCGGATGAGCGGGCGCCTCCACCTCAGCGAACTGCACCGCTACGAGCTCGACGTGCGCGGCGTGCTGGTCCTCCACGGGGTGCTCCGACCGGACGAGATCGCCGCTCTGACCGACGCCGTCGCCGCCCTCCGCCTGCCGCAGCCGGCCGGCGACCTGGGGTCCCAGCGGATCAACGACCTGCTCCTGCAGGGCCCGGCTTTCCTCGACCTGCTCGACCACCCTGCGGCCCTGGCCGTGCTCGAGGAGGTCCACGGCCGCGCCACCCGCCTCGATCACGCCTACGCCATCCGCATGGCCCCCTCCACCGCCGGCCTCGGGCTCCACGGCGGCTCGGTGCCCTGGGACCCGGCCCAGTACTACGTGCACGACGGGGGCCGGCTGCGCTCGGGTCTGGTCACCCTGGCCTGGGCGCTGGTCGACCAGCCGCCCGGCAGCGGCGGGTTCGGGTGCATCCCGGGCAGCCACCGGGCCGGGATGGCGGTGCCTGGCGGGGCCGAGGCGATGGTGGTCGAGGTCCCCGTGCGGGCCGGTGACCTCCTGGTCTTCACCGAGGCACTGGCCCACTGCACCGTCCCCTGGCGCGGCCCGCACGACCGGCTGGCCCTGCTCTACAAGTACTCGCCCGGCTCGTCGGCCTGGAGCGACTGGCACCACCTCCGCCCGGTCCTCGACCACCGCCTCACCGATCAGCAGCGTCGCCTCCTCCAACCCCCGAGCGTCGGCCACTTCCAACCCGTCTGGTAGGCGGGCCTGGCCCTCCTCCCGACCCCCAGCGATCCGGCGGCCACGGACGTCGATCCGGGGTGCCAGGTCCGCCTGGGGTGCAGACCACGGGAACCGCGCTGGGTTCGCCCGACGTCAGAGGGCCATGCGCCTCCGGACGATCCCGATCCTCCTCGCCCTCGCGGGTGCGGTCATCCTCGCGGCCTGTGGGTCCGCCGAGACCGGGCCGGCCGCTCCCCCTGCGAGCTCGATCGAGGGTCGCGCCTTCCTGGCCACAGGAGCGACCTCGGAGGGTGCGCCCCATGGGTTGATCGGTCAGGTGTCGGTCGACTTCACCCAGCCAGGCCGGATCAGGGTCGGCACCGGGTGCAACAGCGGGTCCGGGCCAGGGCGGATCGCCGACGGCCGCCTCGTCATCGAGGATCTCGCCGTTACCGCGATGGGCTGTCCTGCTGACCTGGTCGCGCAGGAGGCTTTCGTCCTCGCTCTGGTGGGGAGCCGACCGACGGTCTCGCTGACCGGCGATGACCTGGTGCTGCGCAGCGACGCCGCGGAGGTCCGGTTCCTCGACCGCCGGGTCGCCGACCCCGACCGCCCCCTCGAGGGCACCCGATGGACCATCGACGGCACCTTCGACGCTGCGATCGCCTCGTCAGCCTCGTCGTCGGCGGGACGCAGGGGCTTCCTCGTGATCGAAGCGGGCCGCGTCACCGGCTCCACCGGCTGCCGGACCTTTGCCGGTCCGGCCACGGTCTCGGGGGCCGAGGTGACCTTCGGGCCGTTGACGCTCGCCGGCCCGCCCTGCCCCACCGACGAGGCGCGCACGGAGGCGGCCGTGCTCGCGGTTCTGGAAGGGACGGCCAGCGCCTCGATCACGGCGCGCAGCCTCCGCCTGACCAAGCCCGACGGCACCGGCATCAGCCTCCGGGGGGACTGATCCGGCCGTTCGACCACCCTGCCGAGCTCGTTGCGCACCGGCACCGACAAGGCACTACCCGGGGCTCCAGGAGGAGGCCAGGCCGGGGGAGAGGATCGTTGGCTTGGTGTCGGCGCCGGGGTCGGCGGACTGGACGACGATGACGTCGCCGCCGCTGCGCTGGCGGACGGCGTAGGTGATCGAGCGGCTGTCGGGGGACCAGGTGCGGCGGCTCTGGCCGAACTGCTCGGCGAAGGCCAGCTCGGTGCGGGTCCACCAGGCTCCAGGGGTGAAGGGTTCGCCGACGGACCGGGCCAGGGCACCGTCCCACACCAGCCAGCGCACCAGCGGGGCGCCGCCGCCATCGTGGTCGACGGCGAGCACGAGGAGGCGGCGGCCATCGGGCGACCACTCGGCGGCGACCGGTGGCGAGGCGAGCACGACGTCGTGCGAGCCGGTGGTGAGGTCGACCACGGTCAGCGCCTCGGGGATGGCCTCGCCCTGCTCCATCAGGACGCCACGGTCGCGGCCCCGCTCGAGCGGGCCGACGCAGAAGGCGACCCGGGAGCCGCTCGTGGCCACCACGCGGGCCCAGCCGTCGTGGCGGGCCAGCGGTCGGCCCACCGCACCGGTGGCGGGGTCGAGGACGGCCAGGAGGCGCCGCCCATCCGAGCCGCTGACGTCGGCGACGATGCCCCCGGACGTCCAGGCCGGCGCCGAGAAGCCCTCGGAGCGGACGAGCTCATGCCCGTCCTGCCCCTCGGCGCCCGGGTCGCCGTCGACGACGACGAGCCGGTCGTCGTCGACGTGGCACACCAGCTGGCGCCCGTCGGGTGACCACGAGACGAACAGCGGAGCGCCCCGCAGGGCCACGCGGGCCGGGCCTCCGGGCTCGACCAGCACCAGGTCGATCCCCTGCGGCCCGTTGGCCAGGCTGGCCAGGGCCCGGCCGTCGGGTCGCCACCACAGGTAGAACGGCGTGGCGGGCAGCGCCGTGACCATCTGGTCGCCGCCGTCGTGGTCGGCCGAGACGAGCGAGGAACGAGCCTGCCCCGGTCCCCGGCCCTCGGCCCGCCCCCAGGCCAGCCGCCGGCCGCCCGGCCCCCAGGCCACCTGCTGCTGGGTGGCCCGTCCTCCGGGGGAGACGACGCGTTGGTCGGTCCCGTCCGGTCGGATGGTGGAGACGCTGCCCCGGGCGCCGAGGATGGCGATGCGGTCCACCGCGACGGCTGCCGCCATCAGCCGGCGGTGAAGGTGGTTCCCTCGCCCAGGGGCGAGAAAGCGGGCGGGCGGCGCTCCCGGTAGGACCGGACGCCCTCGACGACGTCGGGGCCGGCCAGGCTCTCGAGGGCCAGGCGGTCGGCCAGGGAGATCGCGGCGTCGAGGGAGGAGCCCCACGCCGCGTGCACCTGCCGCTTCATCGCCGCCATCGACGCCGGCGAGCAGCTGGTGGCCAGGTCGCGGGCGTAGGCCTGGGCGGCGACGACGACCTCGTCGGCCGGCACGACCTGGCTCACCAGCCCGAGGGCCAGCGCCTCCTCCGAGGTGAAGACCCGGCCCGAAGCCAGCAGGTCGAGCGCCCGGCTCGTGCCCACCAGCCGGGTCAGCAGCCAGGCCGAGCCGTACTCGGCGACCAGGCCCCGGCGGGCGAAGGCGGTGGTCCACCGGGCCCCGGCGGCGGCGAAGCGCACGTCGCAGCAGAGCGCCTGGACCAGCCCGATGCCGGCGCAGGCCCCGTTGACCGCTGCCACCACGATCTTGGGGATGGAGGCGGCGAAGGCCTCCGGGCGGGCGTCGGGTCCGGTGGGCAGGAGCAGGGCGACATCAGGGTCCGCAGAGGTATCGCCGGCGTCGCCGGCGACCACGCCGGCCAGCAGGTCGAGGTCGATGCCCGGGCAGAAGCCCCGGCCGGCCCCGGTGAGGACCACGGCCCGCACGCTCGGCCGTTCCGCCGCCCGGTGCAACAGCTCGAGGTAGCGGGCCTGCATCGACCCCGTCCAGGCGTTCAGGCGTTCGGGCCGGTTCAGGGTGAGGGTGGCCACTCCGTCGGCCTCGTCCCAGAGCACCACGTCGTCGCTGTCCACCGTGACGAACCCTAGGGGGAGGTGGCCGCCCTGGTCGTGGCGGTGCTGGAGGGCGTGGTCACCTTCTTGGTGGTCGAGGTTGTCGTGGCGCCCTTCACGGTGGAGGTGGTGGTCGCGCCGCCCTTCACCGTGGTCGTCGTCCGCCCGGCGGCCCTGGTGGTCCCCGTGCGGGCCGTGGTGCTGGGCCCGACGGTCTCGGGGATGGTGCTGGTGAGCGGAGGGCCGTCGGTAACGGTGAAGCGACCCTCGGCCAGGGTGCCGGGGGGGCCGCTGAGGCGCACCAGGTAGACACCGGGCTGGTTGGCCATGGTGGCCCGGTAGGTGGTGGACACGGTGCCGTCGGCGGCGACGGGGAGCGCCGCCCCGGGGAAGGCCTTGCCCTGGCCGGGGAAGGTGATCTCGAAGGTGACGGCGTTACCCTCCTTCAGCCCCTTGGCGGCCAGGTTGAAGATGGTGCCGATCGGGCCTGCCGGAGGGGTCACGGCCAGGGCGCCGATGCTGGGCGCGGGCCCGGCATCCGGACCGGTCGGACCGGCCGACGAGGAGCCGCAGGCGGTCGCCACCAGCGCCAGGCTGAGCGCAAGGGCGGCGAGCTCGGGGCGGCGCGACATCGTGCTCCCGAGACTAGGCAACGCGAGGTGCAAAAAACCGGACGCTCACCGGCCCCGCGACCTGCCCCCGCGCCGGGACCGCCCCTGTTGGGCGGCCCGCTGGCGGGTGTCGGTCTCTACCTCGATGCGGGTCAGGTCCTCCTGCAGGCGCCGCCACCCCTCGAAGCGGGTCGGAGTGAGAAGGCCGGCAGCGACCGCCGCCTCCAGGGCGCACCCGGGCTGACCCTGGTGCTGGCAGTTGGCGAAGCGGCAGGTGCCGAGGAGCGGCTCGACGTCGGGGAACGCCCGGGCCAGCCCGTCGCCGTCGTCCCACGGAACCAGCGACCGCAGGCCCGGCGTGTCGAGGAGCACCCCGCCGCCGGGGACGAGCACCAGCTCACGGGTCGAGGTGGTGTGACGGCCCTTGGCGTCGCCGGCCCGGACCGCCCCGGTGGCCATGGCGTCGCGCCCCACCAGAGCGTTCACCAGCGTCGACTTGCCCACGCCCGAGGGGCCCATCAGCACCATCGTCCGCCCGCCGCCCACGCAGGCCCGCAGGCCGTCGATGCCCTGGCCGTCGCGGCTGACGACCACGGTGTCGACACCGGGGGCCATCGCCCCCACCTCGGCCGCCGCGTCGGGGCTGCGGGCCCGGTCGGCCTTGGTCAGCACCAGCAGCGGGGTGGCCCCGCTCGACCAGCCGAGGGTGATGTAGCGCTGGATGCGCCGCGGGTTGGGGGGCGCCGACAGCGGCACGCACACCCCGACCAGGTCGACGTTGGCGGCCAGGACCTGGGGGGTGGCCTCGTCGTGGGCGCCGGCCCGGACCACCGCGGTGCGCCGGGGCAGCACGGCCACAACGAGATCGTCGGCGCCGGCGGAGGCGACCCAGTCGCCGGTGGTGGGGGCGGGCGACAGCGGGTGGAGCGGGTCGAAGCGCAGGCGGATCTCCCCCTGGTGCCCGAGCGCGTTCACCCAGCCCCGGTCGGAGCGCACGACCCGGGCCGGGGTGAGGTCGGGGGGCAGGGCGCTCGCCAGGTCCGGGCCCCAGCCGAGGGCGGCGAGGGTGTCGTCAGGAGAGTTCGTCGTGGTCGACGAGGCTACAAGCGGGCTGCCACACTGGTCCCGTGCTTTCCCCGCGCCGAATCGCCTCGACGCTCGACACCGCGCTCCTGGTCTTCTTCGTGCTCGTCCTGCTGGCGGTGGGCTGGTGGCTGGTGAAGGCCCTGCTCGGCACCGTCCTGTTCTTCGGCAAGCTAGCCATCCTGGCCCTGCTCGTCGCTTTCGTCATCCGCGGCTACCTCTGGGCCCGCAGCCGCCTGCGCCGACCCTCCTGAGACCGCCTCAGCCGATCTGGCGGTCCTTGCCCTTCCAGTAGGGGGCGCGGAGGTCCTTCTTCAGGACCTTGCCGGTGGGGTTGCGGGGCAGGTCGGTGGCGAAGTCGACCGACTTCGGCACCTTGTAGCCGGCCAGCTGGGTCCTGGCGAAGGCGATCAGCTCCTCGGGCGTGGGGTCCTGGCCCGCGGCCTTGACCACCACGGCCTTGACCTCCTCGCCCCAGCGCTCGGATGGCACGGCGATGACGGCCACGTCGCCCACGCCCGGGTGGGTCGAGAGGACCTTCTCGACCTCGCCCGGGTACACGTTCTCGCCGCCCGACACGATCATGTCCTTGACCCGGTCGTGGAGGTACAGGTAGCCGTCGACGACGTAGCCGGCGTCCCCGGTCTTGAACCACCCGTCGTCGGTGAGGGCCTCGGCGGTGGCCTCGGGCTGGTGCCAGTAGCCCTGCATCACCTGCGGGGCCCGGATCCAGATCTCGCCCACCTCGCCCGGCTCCACGTCGACGCCGGTGGTGAGGTCGACGCAGCGGACCTCGACGTTCTTCATGGGCCTGCCGGCGGACCGGAGGCGGTCGCGGTGCTCGGCGTCGCGGTGGTCGGCCGGGGTCAGCATGGTGACGGCGCCGGTCGTCTCGGTCAGGCCGTACACCTGGAAGAAGCCGCAGCCGAAGAGCTCGATGCAGCGGTCGAGCAGGTCCTCCGCGATCGGTGAGGCGCCGTAGACGATCACTTCGAGGCTGGAGTAGTCGACGTCCTCGACGCCCGGCGTGAGGGTGAGGAAGAACAGGGCGATGGGCACCAGGAAGGTGTGGGTGATGCGGTGCGCGGGGATCAGGTGGAGGACGGCGGCCGGGTCGATCTCCCGGACGATCACCGAGTGGGCGCCGGCGTGCATCCCGAACAGGGCCCAGCCCGAGCCGCCCACGTGGTAGAGCGGCATGGCCACCATGCTCACCGAGGTCGGGCCGATCTCGAGCTGGGCGGCCACCTCCATCAGCCCTTCGAAGTTCCAGTTCGTGAGCATCACCCCCTTGGGCAGTCCGGTGGTGCCCGAGGTGTAGAGCTGCACGGCGACGTCGTCGTCGGCCGTCGGCAGTCGGGGGTCCTGCGGCGACGCCTCGGCCAGCCACGCCTCGTAGCCCACGTGGTCGCCCGGGTCGTCCCCGATCACCACGATCCGGGTGACGGTGGTGAGCTGGCCGACCAGCTGGCCCAGCTGCTGGCCGAAGTCGGTGGAGACCACCAGGACCTTGGCCTCGGCGTCGTTGATGATGAACGCCATCTCGGCGGGCGCCAGCCGCCAGTTCACGGCGACGTTCACCGCGTTCAGCAGCGACCCGCCGAAGAGGACCTCGAAGTAGGCGAACCCGTTCTTGTCGAGGAAGGCCACCCGGTCGCCGGCGCCGACCCCGTCGGCCTGGAGGGCGCCGGCCGCCTGCCGGCTGCGCTCGTACAGCTCGCCCCAGGAGAGGTCGGCCCCGTCCTGGGTGATGGCCGTGGCCTCCGGGGTGGAGCCGGCCCAACGCCGAACGATGTTCCCGATGGAGAAGCTGCTCTGGGGCAAGGCCGATCTCCTCTGGTGTGCGGACCTTCGTTGGGGAAGCCTAACGGTGGCCCGCCAGGGCGCAGACCGCGGCAGCAGCGGGCACGTTTCGCACGGCGACGGCGTTGTAGAGGGCAAGATGGCCGTTCGGCCTGTCAACGGAGGACCTTGAACGTGCGTACGAGCACCAACCCCGCGCTCACCCGGAGCCCCGCCTTCGCCGGCGCCCAGGCGCAGACCCACGACCCGCTCGAGGCGGCCTACGCCGGGCCGAGCGCCACCTCACGCGACACCGGCCGGATGACCGTCGACGACGTCGTCTACCGCACCGGTCTGCTCCTGGCCACCGCCGTGGTCACGGGCGGGATCACCTGGGCCCTCGACCTCGGGGCCCTGACCTTCCCCGCCGCCATCGTCGGGCTCGTCCTCGCCCTCGTCATCATCTTCAAGCAGGTCATGAACCCGACCGTGATCCTGGCCTACGCCGCCGTCGAGGGGGTCTTCCTCGGTGGCATCAGCCAGATGTTCAACGGCCTGTACCCGGGCATCGTGGTCCAGGCCGTGGTCGGCACCGCCGGGGTCACCGGGGTGATGCTCGGCCTCTACAAGAGCGGCCGCATCCGGGTCACCCCCCGCTTCACCAAGGTGGTGACCGGAGCCACCATCGGCTTCTTCGTCCTCATCATGGTCAACCTCGTGGCCGGGATCTTCACCGACGGAGGCCTGGGCCTGCGCCAGGGTCCCCTCGGCATCGCCGTCGGACTGTTCGCCATCGGCCTGGCCGCCTTCAACCTGGTCCTCGACTTCGACCTGGTGGAGCAGGGCGCCCGCCAGGGCCTCCCCAACCGCTACGGCTGGTTCGCGGCCTTCGGGATCATGGTCACCCTGGTGTGGCTCTACGTCGAGATCCTGCGCCTGCTGTCGATCCTGCGGGACTGAGGGGGGTCGGCGCCCCTTCGCCTCCTCACAGGCCGAGGGACGCCCAGGCCGCCCGCAGCCCGGGGTCGGGGTCCTCGACCAGGCCGCCCGGGAGGTCGAAGCGCATGGTGGCCCGGGTGCCCCCCGGGTCGTAGGCCGGCCAGCCCGGGTCGCCGCGGCGGGCGAAGGCCAGCCACGCATCGGCCATCCGGTCGGCCAGGTCCTGAAGGTGGTCGCCGCCGCCGGTCAGCATCTCGATGCCGGGCTGGCCCAGGTTGTCGAAGACGAACGGCAGCTCGAGACCGTGGAACGAGCCGAGGAACCCGCCGAGGACCGGTGACGCCCAGGTGAGCTCGTAGATCCACGCCCCGGCGCCGGTCCCGGCCTGCCAGGTGGCCAGGCGCTGGGCGGGGCGGCGGAAGGCGTGGTCGGTGTGGAGCACCACGTGGAGGTCGGTGGGGGACAGGTCGGGCCAGCAGCGGCGGTAGGCGGCCACCAGGGCGGCGGCGCCTGGTCCAACGTCGGGCAGCTCGGCCACCTTGGCGACCAGCCCGGCCTTGTCCTCGCAGGCAAAGGCGTCGGGGGCGACCGCGGCGAACAGGCGCATCTCGTCGCGGTTGGTACCCACCAGCACGCTCGTGCCGGCTGCGCCGCCCGCGGCCAGGACCTCCTCGGGGAGCCGGGGCAGGGTGGCGCCGTCGACGACGGGCATGAAGGCCAGGCCCACTCCGCTGCGGCGGCCCCCGGCGGCGGCCTGGGCGTCGAGGAGGGCGGCGACCGGGACCTCGGCCAGCCGGTCCAGGTCGTCGTGCGGCACCCCCAGCTCATCGAGCACGCTGACGGCCAGCGCCGTCGCCGTTCGGCGGTCCTGCACGAAGGTGCCGGCCCCCGACTGGAGGATGGCCCGCTGGAACAGCCCGGCCGCCTCGGGCATGGCCAGGAGCGTCGCGATCGACATGGCGCCGGCGGACTCGCCGAACACCGTCACCCGTCCCGGGTCGCCCCCGAAGGCCGCCACGTTGGCTCGCACCCAGCGCAGGACGGCGATCTGGTCGAGGAGCCCGGTGTTGCCGCTACCGGCCCACCCCTCCCCGCCCAGGTCGCCCAGGTGGAGGAAGCCGAGGGCGCCGATCCGATAGTTGCAGGTGACCACGACCACGTCGCCCCGGGCCGCCAGCCGGCTGCCGTCGTACCAGGGGATGGCGCCGGCCCCGGTGGTGAAGCTGCCACCGTGGATCCAGACCAGCACCGGCCGGGCCGCCTCCGGGTCGGCGCCCGGGGTCCACACGTTGACGGTCAGGCAGTCCTCGGCCATCTCGCCGTAGCCGCCGAAGGCCCGCTCCAGCGGGCCCTGACGCTGGGGGGCGACCGGTCCCCGCTCGGCGGCCAGGCGCTCGCCCTCCCAGGCCACCTGCGGCTGCGGCGGCCGCAGCCGCAGGGGCCCGACCGGCGGAGTGGCGTAAGGGATGCCCCGGAAGGCGGTGACCCCCTCGGCCCCGCCCTCGACGCCGCGCACCAGACCGGCGGTCGTGCGGACCACGGCTTCCATCCCCGCAGTCTCCCCGTCTCAGCGGGGTGGCACCCGCCGCGCCCGCGCTGGGTGAGATGATCCCGAGCCGAGTTGCCAGCTGGACACCTGCGGCACACTGCTCAGTAGCGCAGGATCGCCGCCGCAAGCGCGCCCTCGGGCATGTTCTCGCGAGCCAGGAGGTGAACGGCACCGCCGTGACGGAGAGTCCCGATGGCGGCCGCCTCAAGCTGGTCTTCGGCACTCGCCATGCAGGCGTCGTCGGTCGAGTAGGTGTCGGTCGCTTCGTCGTAGCGACCCAACACCGTTTCGTCCTCCGCAAGGAGGAGCGTGTTGATGCGGCCCTGCGATGCGGCCCTGGCGACGGCTTCCACGTCGGTGACTGCTCGCGCATCGTGGCCTCCGTGGAGGGCCCCGAACCGTTCGACGGCGTCGATCCTGGACTGGTCGAGGTGGGGCTGCATGATGGCGTAGGCCTCGGCGTGGAGCTGGGTGAGGTCGAGCGAAGCGGGGTTGCGGTCGATGATGCCCACCAGGTGAGGGCCGAGAGTGGTGAGTTTCCGGAAGTGGCCGCCGATCTGGGCGTCGGCGACCAACACCACCGGGACGGGGGTGTCGGCCACGTGCTGCTCGAGCGCGGCGGCGACCCGCCGGACGAAATCGACGAGCCGGGCCTTGTTCCACTCGGTGGGGCTGTCGCCGTAGACCTGTGCGGTGGTGTCGCCGATCGATCCGGTCTGGGGCCGTGCCGCCGGGCGTGCGTGTGAGACGTTCTCGTAGTCCGGTTCTCCCGGGATGTCGTCGACGTTGGCGGGAAAGCTCGTCGCCTCGATCTTGGCCATGGCGAATCGGGAGGCGTCGAACAGCGCCACCTCGTCAGCGGTGATGGTGAGCACGAGGAAAGCACCATCGGCGGAGAGGATCGGCAGGAGGGGTCTCACGTGGTAGCCGGAGCCGACGGTGACGTGCTCGTCCAGATCGAGGGGGACCTTGAACCATCGGGCGGCGTCGCCGTCGAGGAACAGCGCCAGGCCCTGGTTCTGGTGCTGCCAGAAGGCGTAGTCGTCGACGAGCGCCGTGGCCGGTTCGACGAACGCCTCGGCGTCAGCCTGGCCCATTCCCGTCGCCACCAGCTTGTCGACGGCTTCGGCGGCGAGGTTCTTCAGTCGGATGGGGTCTTGGCGGATCTCGCTGCCGCGGATGTGGGTGGGCAGGAAGATCGAAGCTCCCAACGGCGGGGCGGCCGACAACAGGGCGGAGAGATCGGATCGGGTGAACATCGTGTCCGTCTCAGCTGGGCTCGGCGCGCCGCACAGTGGGGCCGCCCTTGCGATTGTCGAGCCGTCCGAACCGGCTGCCGAGCAGGCTCGTGAGCTTGCGTAGCGCCCCGCTGCAGGCCTCCTCGACGGTGGCGCCGTGGTTGGTCACCGCGACCGGCTGCTGCCCTGCGGGCCGGGCCTCGATCATGCACCGCTTGTCGGCGGCGCCGCCCTTGTCGGCGTTCTCGTCCCCCAAGTGGACTTCCACACGGGTGAGCTGGTCACTGAACCGCGACAGAGCGGCGGTCACGTCGGCGGCGACCTGACTGGTGAGCTCGTCGCTTCCGTCCACGTTGTGGTCGGTTGTGACCTCGATCTGCATGCGGACCTCCATGTTGGGGGAACCGCGGTCTCGACGGAGCGTCGCCGCGGTGCTTTGGGGCGTCTGGTGGTGTTGCCGCGCTACCAAGGTCCGGAGCACCGCTCCCGAGCTGTTCGATGCCGGCCCTACACGTGTGGGATCTCCTCGTGCTGATGCCAGCCTACCCGCCTATCGACCAGCGCCAGCGCCAGCCCCGCCGGCCGGCGGGGCCCATGCCTACGTGCCTGATCTGGCCGATCCGACCTCGGTCAGGCCGCTGCCCAGGCGGTGACGTCGGCCATCAGGTGGGTCCCCGCCGACGCCCACAGGCAGACGGTGCCCCCGGTCCCGAGGCCGACCACTGCGAGGTTCGCCACCGTGGACCCGGCCTGCTGCAGGTTCAGCGTCGAGGTGCCCGGCGGCGCCGCCCCGCACGGCCACACCGTCACGTAGCCGGCTCCCGCCGCCTCGGTGGCCGTGATGTTCAGCGCCACCGCGCCTGCTCCGCTCGCCGGGATGCCGCCCCGGCCGGTCACCTGCAGCTGAACCACCTGGCCGGCCACCGGCTTGGCCCCGGCGTAGCCGAGCATCCCGGCGGCGGCACGGGTCTCGAGCAGGCGGGCCGGCGTCAGCGGCGTGAACGCGGGGGGCGGCAACACGGTGGGGACGTAGGTGAAGCGCTGCACCGCGGTCGTGGTCCCCGACGGCGTGGTCGCCACGACGGACACCTCCCCAGCAGCCGACGGAGGCGTCACGACGCGGATGGTGGCGTCGTCGACCACGGAGATGCTGACGGCGGCCACACCTCCGAAGCTCACCGACTGCGCTTCGAGCAGGCCGGATCCGCTCAGGGTCACCGTCGTGGCCGCCACCCGCCGGTCCCGAGGACGGGGTGACGCTGCTCACCGCAGGGAGGGGCGGCGGCGGCGTAGGTGAACCGGCCCGACGTCGCTGGGGTCGTGGTCCCGCCCGTCGTCGTGACCACGACCGGAACCCTCACCGCCGACCCTCGTCGCGGGCCGGGAACGGCAGCACCTTCGCCGTCCAGGAGGCGAGGGCACCGGCCGGGGCCGCCGACGCCATGGCGGTGAACGAGGGCAGGAAGGGCACGAGGAGCGCGACGAGGACCGCCAGGACGGCCGGCCGCCGAGCTGGATGCGGACGAAGCACAAGACCCCATCGGCACGTGCCTCCACGATCGGACTCCTTCGTGGCGCTCAGGTGCCTGATGCGTGGCCGTCGAGTAGGGAAGGACCGCCCGCCGGGCGTCTGCGGCTAGTGTCCGCGCCAGGCGGCCCAGCGACCACGAGGTCGCACGCCTGGTCACAGAGGGAGGCGGTAGCCATGGCACGAGGTAGGTCGCTGCACATCGGTCTGAACCGGATAGATCCGGCCCACTACGGCAGCGACGGCGCCCTGGGCGGCTGCCTCAACGACGCTCGGGACATGGGGGCCCTGGCCGAGTCCCAGGGGTACGACCCGAGGATCAGCCTGCTCGACGACAAGGCGACCGTCTCCGCGGTGAAGGCGGCGATCAACGAGGCGTCAGCCGCCCTCGAGGCGGGCGACATCTTCCTGATGACCTATGCCGGCCACGGGGGCCAGGTGCCCGACATCAACGGCGACGAGGGCTCCGATGAGATGGGCGGCGCGGGCGACGCCAAGGACGAGACGTGGTGCCTGTTCGACCGGATGCTGATCGACGACGAGCTCTACGCTCTCCTGGGAGGCTTCCGTGAGGGCGTGCGGATCGTCGTCATCTCCGACAGCTGCCACTCCGGGACCGTCACCCGCGCCATCGGCACGGTGGGCCGGTTCCTCGGGCGGGACAACCTCGAGCGCCTGTACAGAGACCGTGCCGCCGAGTACGACGAGGTGCAGAACGCCTACCCGGCCCGTGATCGCGTCACCATCGCCGCGTCGGTCATCCTCGTCTCCGGGTGCATGGACAACCAGACGAGCGCCGACGGCGACGGAAACGGGCGGTTCACCGCGAAGCTCAAGGAGGAGTGGGCCGGCGGCGCCTTCCGCGGCCCGCTGAAGCTCCTCCGGACCCGCATCGTCCAGAAGATGCCGTCGGACCAGACGCCGAACTACTTCGTGGTCGGCCAGCCGGACCGGGTCTTCGAGAAGGCACAGGCCTTTGCCATCTGACGTCACCGGAAGCACCACCGGAGACGCCGGCGAGCAGGCGCCCACCCCGCATGCCGCGACCGTCACCCCCGAGACCCCCGTGCTGCAGGTGCAGGTCGTGCACGGCTCGCTCGAGTTCGCCGCCGAGCCGGTCGCCGTCGGGCACTACCAGGGCATGCCCCTCACAGGCGCCGAGGGCTTCCTGAACGGCCGGATGCGGGGGCTGCTCGGCGACCGCCTGCTCCTCGGCATGTACGCCGAGCAGGAGGGGAGCGCCGTCCTGGTGGGCCCGCTGCCCGAGGTCCGCCCTCCGGGCGCGCTGATCCTCGGGCTGGGCCCGGCTGGTGAGGTCACGACCGGCGAGGTCACCCGGGCCATGACCCAGGCCGCCCTGCTGCGGGCGCTGGCTGCCGCCGAGGAGGTGCCGGATGGAGGGAGCGGCCCGGCGACAGTTGGCATCTCCACCGTCCTGGTGGGCACCAACCCCCTCGACGGGATGACCATCTCGGCGTCGGCGGCGGCGTTGATCGAGGGCGTGGTGGTCGCCATCCAGCTGCTCCGGTCCACCCCGCGCCTGTGGTCGAAGGTCCGGATCGGCTCCCTAGAGATCATCGAGCGCTACGAGGAACGGGCCCACGCCGCCCAACGGGCCGTCACGTCGCTCGCCACCCTGCAGGCCCCCCGTGGCACCGAGGTCGACGTGCAGATGGCCGACGGCGCGGTTGCCCCGGCGCGCCAGGACGCTGAGATTGCCGTCCAGATCGCCGACGCCGTCACCGGGGGTGAGGCGCTGGGCGGGCTTCCCGGCCAGCCGCAGGACGACTACAACGACCTCGCCTGGATGCGCGTCGACATCCGGAGCCTCACCCCGCCGGCGGGGGCCCCGGCCGGCTGCCGCTTCATCGAGTTCACGTCCATGGGCCGCAGGGCCCGCGCCGACCGGCTGGTGCAGCAGATCGAGACGTCGCTCGTCAACGACCTCATCGCCCGCGCCATCGGTCAGGCTCGGCCCGACGAGCAGATCTGCAACACCCTCTACGAGCTGCTGGTGCCGGGTGAGCTGAAGTACGAGCTGCTGAACGCCGACAACCTCCACCTCCTGCTCGACGCGGACACGTCGTGCTACCCGTGGGAGGCGCTGGCTCCCCGCTACAAGGGCGGCAACAAGCCATTGGCGTCTCGCACCGGGGTCCTGCGCCAGTTCGCCGAGCCGGAGACCCGGATGGCTCGCTTCGGGGTTCGCCCGGCCAGCGGCCGCCACGTCCTCGTGATCGGGAACCCGCCCGCCGGCACGCACGGGGCCGACCTGCCCGGTGCGGCGGCCGAAGCTCAGAAGGTCGCCGACTTCTTTGCCGGGGAGAGGCCCAGCGGGCCCGAGGCCATCCAGCACACCGTCCACGCCCTCATCTGGGCCGAGGAGATCCCGGAGGCGACCAACCTGCCGGACGTCAACGACGCCCAGAGCTGGCTGCACATCGTCAACGCCCTCTACCGCCACGAGTACCGCATCATCCACATCGCCGCCCACGGCATGTACAACCCTGCCGATCCGGTGCGCTCGGGCGTGGTCATCGGCCCCCAGGACCAGTTCCTGACCGCGCTCACCGTCAGCCAGCTGCCCGTGGTGCCCGAGCTCGTCTTCCTCAACTGCTGCCACAGCGGTCGCATGGGCGACCTGGCCGGCCACGCCGGCGCCGACCCCGACCGGAAGGCCAACCTCCTGGCGGCGAGCGTGGCCCGCAGCCTGATGGACGTGGGCGTGCGAGCCGTGATCGCCTCGGGCTGGGCCGTCGACGATGACGATGCGGCGCTGTTCGCCACCACGTTCTACGAGCTCGCCGTGCACGAAGGCCGCGGCCTCGGCGAGGCGGTCCGCAGAACCCGCGAGGTGGTCCGCCAGGCATCCGACTCGCTGACCTGGGCCGCCTACCAGTGCTACGGCGACCCGGAGTTCCGCCTTCAGGCTCAAGCCGACTGGTGAGGGTCCAAGAGCTACGACTTCACCGCGCCGGTCCCTCAGCTCTTGAACAGCTCGAGTCGGAGAGCATCTAGCGTCGGCGCATGTTACCGTGCGACCTCGGATCCGGGGTGGCGGTACTGCGCCGGCCTAAGCGAGGCGAGAGGCGGATATCAGATGAGCGTGTCGGGTCGGATCGAGGACGTTCCTCCGGACCAGGAGATGCCGGCGGCCGACATGGCGGACCCGCCGAGATCTCGAAGTGCTGCGGCGATTGATGCGACGGACGGTCTGGAGCAGGTGCCCTCGGATCGGGAGATGCCGACCGGTGAAATGAGCGAGCCCGAGAGCCTGGATGAGCGGGCCGAGATGCCCGACGGATCGATGGAGGCGGGAGCATGACCTGGACCGGCTGGGGGTCACTCGGCGGCGTGCTCACCTCGGGGCCGGCGGCGGCGTCATGGAGCCCGAACCGCCTCGACCTCTTCGTCCGTGGCACGGACAGCGCGATGTACCACAAGTACTGGAGCAACGGCTGGAGCGGCTGGGGCTCGCTCGGCGGTGTGCTCACGTCCGACCCGGCTGCGGTGTCGTGGGGGCCCAACCGGATCGACACGTTCGTCCGTGGCACCGACAATGCGCTGCACCACAAGTACTGGAGCAACAGTTGGAGCGGCTGGGGTTCCCTCGGTGGTGTCCTCACTTCCGGGCCCGCCGTGGCGTCCTGGGGCCCGAACCGGCTCGACGTGTTCGTGCGGGGGACCGACAACGCCTTGTGGCACAAGTACTGGAGCAACGGCTGGAGCGGCTGGGGATCGCTCGGCGGTGTGCTCACGTCCGACCCGGCTGCGGTGTCGTGGGGGCCCAACCGCATCGACGTGTTCGTCCGCGGCACTGACAACGCCCTGTGGCACCGTTACTGGAACAACGGCTGGAGCAGGTGGGGATCCCTCGGCGGCACCCTCACCTCGTCACCCGCCGTCGCGTCCTGGGCACCGAACCGGCTCGACATCTTTGTCCGGGGCGGCGACAACGCCATGTGGCACCGGTACTGGAGCAACGGCTGGAGCGGTTGGGGGTCCCTCGGCGGCGTGCTCACCTCCGGTCCCGATGCGGTGTCATGGGGGACGGGCCGCATCGACACCTTCGTGCGCGGGACCGACAACGCCCTGTACCAGAAGGCGTGGATCGACACCGCGGCCCGACTGACCTTCAACATGCAGCGTCAGCAGCAGACGAACTGGTGCTGGGCCGCCTGCTCGACCAGCGTCGCCGCCTACTTCGACGCGGCCACCACGTGGACGCAGTGCCTGGTGGCAAACGGGGAGAAGAGCAGCAACGCCTGCTGCGGGTCGGGAGCCAGCACGGCACCGTGCAACACCTACGGCACCCTCAACACGTCTCTGGCCCGGGTCGGCCACTTCAGCAGCTCGACAGCGGGAACGGCCACCTACAGCCTGGTCGCAAGCGAGATCGCCGAAGGCCGTCCCGTCTGCCTGCGCACCGCATGGTCGGGCGGCGGCGCCCACTTCCTCGCCATCATCGCCACCCTCCCGGGGAGCTGGTACGGGGTCGACGACTCGATATACGGGAAGTCCGACGTCTCTGAGGCGGCGCTCAAGAGCTCGTACCAGGGCAGCGGCTCCTGGACCCACACCTACTTCGTCCGCTGAGAGGGAGGCCACCATGCCCGTGACCCGAAGCGAGCCCCCTGCCGGGGCCGCCGACGCCGTGCGAGCGGCGCTCCAGCAGTTCGCCGGCGTCCCCCGCGACCGTCTCAACGCCCTGGCCGGCACCAGTCCTGACGAGCTGGCGCCCACCGTCCCGCACCCCGTGTTCAACATGGGGCTGGATCAGCTGACAGCCACCAGGAGCGCGCCCCCGGCCGGCGCGCTCGCCGCGTCCACGCCGAGCGGCTGGCGGTACCTCCTCAGCCAGTCCGACGAGGTCGTGGCCAGTGCGGAGACCTTCACCGATGCCGCCGGCAGCTCACAGGTCGCCAGCTTCAACCAGGGGCCGTTCGTGGCGGCCACAGCCGCGGCCCTTGAGGTGGCAGAGGCGCTTCCGGAGACGAAGGACGGATCGTACGAGCTGCGCCTGCTGCATGTCCCGGCGCTTTACACGATGGCCGTGTGGCTGCACGGCGACGGCGACAACGACATCTTCATCCCTCTCGATCCGTCACCCGACATCGAGCCGAACCGCCCCTATCCGGCCGCCGAGTTCTTCGGGATCATGACCGAGAAGGCAGCACAGATCCCGCAGATGGACCCGGACGACACCCGAGGCGGCTAGCGGGATCAGGCGCGTGTTCCTGATGCGGCCACCGCAGATCAGCGACACGAAGCGTTTCATCCGCTCGTTCACCGACCTCACCGACATTCGCGACTGACGGCCGGACTCCCGTCCGTCTCTCGTCGTGAACCAGCTGGACGGACGTGGCCGGTGTCGCCCTCGCCGCCATCCTGCTCGTTGTCCTCGGAGTCAAGGCCAGCACCCTCGGCATCCTCGCCGTCGCACTGGCATGCCCCGGTCGAGCCCGTTGCGAACCGGTGAAGCGTCGGTCCGTCGGACGGAGCTCTCAGGTTGTCGCCGACAGCGCGGTCCGCCGCTAGAGTCCGGCGGTGACTGGCCTGGCTGGACCTCGGAGCCTGCGGCACCTCCTGGACGCGGTGCTCACGGTCGGTTCGGACCTGGACCTGCCGGCCGTGCTCGATCGCATCGTGCGGGCCGCCACCGAGCTCGTGGACGCCCGCTACGGGGCGCTCGGCGTCCTCGACGACAAGGGTGAGCGTCTGGCCCAGTTCCTCACCGTCGGCATCGACGACGCAGGCCGGGCCGAGATCGGGCGCCTTCCCGAGGGCCATGGCATCCTCGGCCTGCTCATCGTCGATCCCCGCCCGATCCGGCTGCCGGATCTGCACGAGCACCCTGACAGCTACGGCTTTCCCCCGAACCATCCGCCGATGCGCTCGTTCCTGGGGGTCCCCATCCGGGTCCGGGACGAGATCTTCGGCAACCTCTACCTGACCGACAAGACCACGGCCGAGGTGTTCACCGACATCGACGAGGAGCTCTGCGTCGCGCTCGCCGCCGCCGCCGGCATCGCCATCGAGAACGCCCGCCTCCACCAGCGCGTACGCGATCTCGACCTCGTCGAGGACCGCGAGCGGATCGCCCGGGACCTCCACGACACCGTCATCCAACGGCTCTTCGCCACCGGCCTCGCCATCCAGGCCGCAGCCAGGTTGGCCACCAGCCCCGAGGTCGCCGATCGCCTTGAAGGCGCCGTCGACGACCTCGACCAGACCGTCAAGCACGTACGCTCGGTGATCTTCGGCCTCGAGACGGTCCGCCCCAGAAGCGGCGCCCGTACGGACGCCATGACCCTCTCCAGGGAGGCCTCGCGCAGCCTCGGCTTCGAGCCCCACATCGTGTTCGGAGGCCCGGTCGACGCCCTCGTGCACGGAGATCTCGCAGTAGACGTCCTCGCCGCCCTCCGGGAGATGCTCTCCAACGTCGCCCGCCACGCCCGCGCAACCCGAGTCGACATCGCTCTCACCGCGGCCGACGACATCTGCGTTCGCGTCGACGACGACGGCATCGGGCCTCGCGGCGCCCACAACGAGGGCAACGGCCTCCGCAACCTCGCGACCCGAGCGCAACGCCACGGGGGCACATTCACCGTCAACCCGCGGGCCCCCGGCGGCACCACCGCCGAATGGCGTGTGCCCACACCCTGACCAGACCTGGCTCAACGACATTGACTGCTACCAGCTGGTGATCGACGTGATCGACCGCGTCTCTGGGCTCGGGTCGAGGGCGGCGAGGTGAAGGCCAGGCGCTGGGCTGATCAGGCGCGGTCGAAGCGCCGCCCGCTCACGTGGTTCACCTTGACGACGAGGCGGCCCGGGAGCGGGCCGGGCCGCCACGCCGGCCCGAACGGGGGCTCGGCCCCGTCCTCGTCGGTCACCCAGCGGGCGACACCCTTGGCCAGCACGCTCCAGCCGGACCTCGACGTGAGGTCGAGCTCGTCGACTTCGAGGGAGACCGGGCTCAGCGGGGCTTTGGCCAGCTTGGAGCCGGCTCCGACCCGGATCCAGATGCGGCCGTCGCGGTACCCGTAGCTCACCGGCAGGATGATCGGGTAGCCGTCATCGACGAAGGCGAGCCGGCCGACCTCACAGCTCCCGAGGAGGTCGCGGCACGCCGAGTCGCTCAGCTCGCGGACCACCGGCAACGAGCCGGCCACCGTCCCGTGCTCCACGTCATCTCACGCAGGCGACGGCAACGGGAGTCCTGCGGGAAACGCAGGCGAGCTGAGGGCGCCGGCGATCAGGCCGGACGTGGTGAGGAAGCCCTCCCGGAACGGGGGAGGCTCGCGCTCGAGCCAGTCCGCCGGTTTGGCGGCGAAGACCTCCGAGCGGATCAGCGCCTCGGCGGCGGCCTCTACTCCCAGGTAGAACTGCCTCTCCGGCGCAGCGAGCGGCAGCTTGGCCCGCTCGGCGACAGCCTCACGGGACAGCCTGTGCAGGCTGTCGATCAAGATCGTCCGGTCACCAGTCATCGCTTCCTCCGTTCGTCTGCCTGCGTCGAGGATGTGCGCGTCGACGCCTCGACGGCAGAGCCGAAGGTCCCGCCCCCACGCGAGATTGGACCCGACCTGGCGGACCTGAACCGCGACGGGACCTGTGGCCGGTGCCGGAAGGGACCATCGCCCCTGGCGCCCCCGCCTCCCAACCCTGACAGTGGGGACATGGGAGATCACCTCGACATCTTGCTCATCGAAAGCCGTCCCGGCGATGGGGACGCCGATGCCGCGTTGCTCGAGGCCGCGGGCCACAGCGTGCACCGATGCTGGCCGCCACAGCGCTTCGGCAGGACGCCGCTTCGTGACCGGTACCTCTGCGTCGGCGTCGCTCGGCAGCGCTGCCCGCTCCAGGACGGGGTCGACGTCGCCCTCCTCGTCCGCGGTCGCCTGGCGACCGAGCCCACCGTCAGGGAGACGGGCGTCACCTGCGCCGTGCGCGCCGGCGTCCCGGTCGTGGAGGACGGGGTCGACCTGCTCGATCCGTTCACGCCGTGGCTGAGCGGGCGGGCGGGCACAGATGTCGTCGACGCGTGTGTAGAAGCCGCCGGGAGCATACAGCCCGCGACCGACTAGAGCACCTGTTGGTGCGACGCGCGCTGCTGCAGGTCCCTCCGGCGCAGCATCCCATCTGGAGGGTGCCGCCGCGACACAATTGGTCCGTGGCGACTCGCGTGTTCCTGCTGGACGACCACGAGGTTTGTGCGACGGGGGCTACGCGGGCTCCTCGAGTCCGAGGAGGAGGAGGTGGTGGGCGAGGCCGGCACCATGCAAGAGGCTGCGGGCACGGGGGATCAGGACTGCCGCAGGCCGTCTGCTTGGTGGACGTAGGACCGGCCGCCAGAGGGCCTTCGCCACGGGCTCGGCGGTGCGGGTCTCGGTCGAGCCTGCGGTCACGACCCGGGGGGGTGGCTTGCCGTCACGTCCGCGTCAGGACCACCTTCAGTGCCCCGGTCTCGGCGGCGCGGGAGAAGGTGTCGTAAGCCTCTTCGAACTGGTCGAGCGTGAAGTGGTGGGTGACGAAGCGTCCGGCGTCGAGCTGCTGGGCTGTGACGAGACGGAGCAGGGTCGGCGTGGTGTAGGTGTCGACAAGGCCGGTGGTGATGGTGATGTCGCGGATCCAC
>JBBSKY010000042.1:0-27519 GCA_038255915.1 Acidimicrobiales bacterium
CCACGCAGACCTCGCCAACCTTCGCAGAAGGACCGCACTGGGCGGGCCTTCCTGGGCAGCTCCGATGGGGTTCAGGAGCACAGGTACGACGTGGTCACGGCATAGGACGAGTTAAGCCAGGTGCCCTGGAGGCTGCCGAAGAAGACCCCGAAGGCCACGGTCTGGCCGGGCGCGACCGTGAGCACCGACGTGCGGGTCATCGGCGGTTGCTTGCGGCCGGTGCCGTCGTTGTAGAGGTAGTGGCCGTACTGGACGTCGTCGGCGTTCACGGCGTTGCGACTGACGGCGTTGCGGACGTACACGGTGTCGTTCGGGGCGTTGGCCGGCGGCTGCAATTGCAAGGTGGACGTGACCAGGCACGAGGTGACGTTGGCTGGGACCACGAAGGTCGACGTGACGATCCTGATGTGATCGCCGGAGCTGGCCGGGAGGTTGATCGGTGACAGGGACGACCAGCTCTTCGGGCCGGAGGGCCCGGGCACGCCCTGGGGTCCCTGCTGGCCCTGCTGGCCCTGCTGGCCCTGCTGGCCCTGCTGACCTTGGGGTCCCTGCGCGCCCTGGGGCCCCTGCTGGCCCTGCGGCCCCTGCGGACCGAGCTGGCCCTGCGGGCCCTGGATGCCCAGGGGGCCTTGCGGGCCCGGCGGGCCCTGGGCGCCGACGCCGCAGGTGGGCGTCCCGTCGGCGGCGACGGTGCTGAGGAACGAGCCGGCCGGGCAGGTGAAGCTGTTGCCGGCCAGGCGGGCCTGGGTCTGGACCTTGGTGTAGTAGCGGTCGTCGTGGTCGTGGCCGCGGAAGTAGCCACCGACGTCGGCGATCACGTGGGTCGAGCCCGCGAAGTTGAAGATCTTGACCTTCCCGAGGCCAGCCCCCGTCCCCAGCCGCACCGTCACCGAGTTCGGCACCGTCTGGCCGGGGCCGAAGTTGAGGTTCGACGCGTTTGGCGGGCTGGCCAGGTCGGCCGGGAACACGGTGAGGAAGCCGCCGGCCGTCGGGGAGGTGACGGTGACGTTCAGCACGACGGCGGTGGCGTCGGCCGGCACGCCCCCGGCGCCGGCCACCTGCAGCACCCGGGACTCGCCGGGGCCCAGCGGGTTCGACGGCGAGCGGGTGTCGAGGATGCGGGCCGGCGGCAGCGGCTCGAAGATGGCCCGGTCCCCGGTCGAGGTGGCCGCCGCCGCCCACGGCACGACCCGGACACCCCCGACGGCCGCGACGACGACCGCCACCGTGAGCACCGCCCACCGGGGTGCGGTGATCACGAATCCGCGCCTGGATGAACCGGCCATCATCTGTGCTCCGCTCTTCTGGGGCCGTGCGCCGCGGACGCCCGACCAGCGTCGCGCCGCCGTCGCCACCCGGCAAGGACTCGGCTCGAAAAGGGGCAATGGAGTCGAGTCCTCAGGCCTTGGCCGGTCCCCCTTGCCGGGAAGGAGGCGGCAAGCGTCGTAGACCGAGTCGACCCTTCACACAGCAGAGGTCACAGGTTGATCCTGTTACGCCACTGCGAAACCCAGGTCAGCGGGGGGCCGCCCGAACGCACGTCGAGGGCACGGTGGGGCGGCGCCGACTGGCGGTCGGGCTCCTGCCATGATGCGGTTCGCCGCCAGGAGGGCTGACATGGAGCGCAACGACCTGGAACGACTTCTCGTCGAACACACCGAAGCATGGAACAGCCATGACCTCGACCGATTGTTGGGCTTGTTCGCGTTCGATTGCCTGTTCGAGGCCTCCGGCGGGCCCGAGTCCTGCGGTCGCAGGTTTGAGGGTAGGGCCGCGGTGAGGGCCGCTTTCGCTGAGGTGCTCGACTCCATGCCGGACGCGAACTGGGGCGATGGCCGTCACTTTGTGATCGACGATGACTACGGCGTGTCGGAGTGGCGACTGACGGGCACCCTGCTCGATGGCAGGCGGGTCGACGTCATGGGCTGCGACTTCCTCACGGTCCGGGAGGGCAAGATCGTTCGGAAGAACTCATTCCGAAAGCAGCGTCCGCTCGTCGCTGACGAGGCACCCTGCCCCTGATCCATCGGCCAGCGGGTGGACGCTGGCCGATGGATCTCGCCAGACGACCGTGCGACGAGGTACAACTGCAAGCCACGGATCGAGGAGGTGCGACGAGATGGAACGAGTTGTCCTGGGTCGGAAGGAGCGGTCGATGATCGGCTTCCGGTGGAGTGGGAACGAGCCGGACGACCTGAACGACCAGGCGCTGGCCGAGGAGCTCGGTGCGATGTGGGAGGGCGACGAGCTCGTCACCTACGACCTGGCCTCGTTGGTCAGGCAGATGAACCGCATGGGCGACGAGTACATGTTCGACAACGACTGACCCGGCTCGCGCCTAGCCGACCAGGAGGTCTAGCAGCACCTGGTTGAGCTCCTTGGCGTGGGAGGTGGTGACGCCACGAGACCAAGGCTTCCGGCGCCATCTGGAAGGGGCCGCGGGGCGGGGGTTAGGTTGGGCGGTCGTGGCTGACCCTCGGGTGCTCTCCCTGGTCCTGGCTGGCGGTGAGGGCAAGCGGCTGGCGCCGCTCACCGCCGACCGGGCCAAGCCGGCGGTGCCGTTCGGAGGCCACTACCGCCTCGTCGACTTCGTGCTGTCGAACCTGGCCAACGGCGGGTTCCTCAAGATCGTGGTGCTCACCCAGTACAAGAGCCACAGCCTCGACCTCCACATCGCCCGCACCTGGCGCATGTCGCCGCTGCTCGGGAACTACGTGAGCCCCGTCCCCGCCCAGATGCGGCGCGGGCCCCACTGGTTCGCCGGCTCGGCCGACGCCATCTACCAGAACTCCCAGCTGATCGGCGACGAGAAGCCCGAGTACATCTTCGTCTTCGGCGCTGACCACATCTACCGGCTGGACCCCCGCCAGATGCTGGCCCAGCACATCGACACCGGTGCCGGCGTCACCGTCGCCGGGGTGCGGGTGCCGATCTCCGAGGCCAGCCAGACCGGGGTCATCGAGGCCGGCGAGGGCACCAGGATCCGCAGCTTCAAGGAGAAGCCGGACGACCCGGCGCCGCTGCCCGACGATCCCGATGGGGCGTACGCCTCGATGGGCAACTACGTCTTCACGGCCAAGGCCCTGGCCGAGGCGGTGGCGAGCGACGCCAAGGACAAGGACTCCAAGCACGACGTTGGCGGCAACATCATCCCGATGCTGGTCGACCAGGGCTTGGCCCACGTCCACGACTTCAGCGACAACCGCGTGCCGGGCGAGACCGGCGAGGGCCAGGGCTACTGGCGCGACGTCGGGACGCTCGACGCGTACTACGACGCCCAGATGGACCTGGTTTCGGCCGAGCCCAAGTTCCAGCTGTTCAACGAGCGCTGGCCGATCCACACCTCAGGCCCCTCGCTGCCCCCGGCCCGCTTCCTGTTCGAGGGCGCCGAGGGCCAGGGACGGGTCCTCAACTCGCTGGTGTGCGGGGGCGCGGTGGTGCAGGGCGCCATGCTGCAACGCTCGGTGATCGCCCCCGGCGTGGCCATCCACCCCGACGCGACGGTCGAGGGGTCGGTGCTGCTGCACAACGTGGTGGTGGGCCGTGGCGCGGTGGTGCGCAACGCCATCATCGACAAGAACGTCGAGGTGCCGGCCGGTGCCATGATCGGCGTCGACGCCGACCTCGACCGCAAGCGCTTCACCCTCTCCGACAACGGCATCGTCGTCATCGGCAAGGGCCAGAAGATCCCGACCGACCACGAAAACAGGGGTTAGCCGATGTTGGACAAGCAGATGAACGTCCTGCGGGCCAGCGGGTCCGGCGGCGAGCGCCGTCGGCCCATCATGCTGGCCATCGCTGGCGACAGCGGCACGGGCAAGACCACCCTCACCAAGGGCCTGGTCGAGGCCCTGGGGCCCGACCGGATCACCTCGGTGGCCGCCGACGACTACCACCGCTACGACCGGGAGGAGCGCAAGGGCCTCCCCTTCACGCCGCTCCACCCCAAGTGCAACTACATGGATATCATGGAGCAGCACTTCCAGCACCTTTCGCTCGGCCACCCGATCCTCAAGCCGGTGTACAACCACGACACGGGCGGGCTCGACCGTCCGGAGTACGTGGTTCCGTGCGAGTTCGTGATCGTCGAGGGGCTGCTGCCCCTGCACACCAAGACCTCGCGGGCCTGCTTCGACATCATGGTCTACCTCGACCCGCCCGAGGAGCTGCGCATCGCCTGGAAGCTGGCCCGCGACACCAAGAAGCGGGGCTACACCGAGGACGAGGTGCGGGCCGACCTGAAGAAGCGTGAGCCCGAGTCGGAGCGGTTCATCCGCCCGCAGCGGTCCCGGGCCGACATCGTCGTTCGCTTCGCCCCCATCGAGTCCCGGGGCGAGACGGTGAAGGACCCGCTCAGCGCCAAGCTCATCCTGCGCCCCACGATCGACCACCCCGAGCTGCACACGATCCTGGGCGACGACACCCAAGAGGCCATGCACATGACGCTCAGCCGCAGCGAGGGCGGCAAGCCGGCCGATGCAGTCCACATCCACTCCTACGCCAACCCTGACATCACCAAGAAGGTGGAGCAGGCCATCTGGGACCAGCTCGGCGTCGATGCTCCCCTCCCCGACTCGCTGGGTCGGCTGGATGCCGAGTCGGGCACCCGGGACGAGCCGTTGGCGCTCACCCAGCTCCTGCTGCTCTACCACCTCATCCAGGCCCGGGAAGCCCAGAACGAGAGCGGCGGCGACGGCGACTGAGACGCCACCCGGTCGTCGCCGCCCTCCTCAGTGGAAGAGGGCGGCGAGGCCCCGGCCCCGCGTGACCGACGGGGGGTCGTCACCCCGCAGCCAAAGGCGCTTCAGGAACAGGCGCCAGCACACCACCAGGAACAGGGCGAAGGCGACGCCGCCAACCGAGGTGCGCAGGATGACCTCGAGGGAGCCGGCGTCGGACAGGTCGTTGCCCTGCACGTAGCGGGGCCCGCCCCACACGGGCTGGAACGGAGCCTTGTCGTCGAACCGGGCCCGCAGGAACCAGGCCGTCATCCGGCCCAGCCCGTAGAAGCAGAACCCCTGGTACAGCAGCAGCAGGCCCTGCTCGGGGAGGTGGAGGCGGCGGTGCAGCCACCCCCAGGCCCGCGGGTCGGCAGGGACGACGACGTTGCGGAAGTAGCTGGGGCGCAGCGTCCGGCTGGCGAACAAGACCAGCATGAGCAGCCAGAACAGGTCCCAGACACCGCCCAGGCTGCTGTAGTAGGCGGTGGCGTCGCCGTAGCGGCCCAGCGACGCGGCATGCTTCCACATGCCGATGGTCACCGGCTCGGTGGAGAAGGGGAAGAAGGGCATGACCCCGGCCGAGTCGCAGATGTCGGTCAGGACGTGCGCCCACTGGCCCACCAGGATGCCCACGGCCCAGCTGCGGCTGCGGGTGGTGGCCAGCACCACGGCGGCGCCGACCACCCCGAAGATGAACGAGTGGGTGAAGCCGACTCCGGGCCACCCCCGGTGAAACTGGGCTGGATCGTCCGAGGAGTAGACGAAGGCCTTGGTGAACAGGTCCGGGCCGAAGGTGCCGAGGGCGATGGCGAGGAACGACGCCTTCAGCCCGACGTGCTTTTGGAGGAAGTAGTTCTCGAACTCGTGCGCGGCCCAGCTCACCCGGCGGGCTCGGCCGCCCGCCGCCCGAGGAGGCGCGGCACGACGTACAGCGAGCCGACCAGGAACAGCGGCCCGATGATCCAGTTCAGGAAGACGCTGCGGAAGACATAGCCGAGCACGAGGTAGGCGACGAAGGCGGCGATGTAGGCGACCGGCGGCGGGGCGACCGCAGGGACCTCGTGCTGGGCCTCCTCGTCAGGTCGGACGCTCACGTGGCGAGGAGCGCTCCGGCCCGGGGGGCCCGGGCGGTGGACCGGGCCGGCTGAAGCGGCGGCGGCCCGAGGACCTGGGCCGGGTCGTGGCCGAGCGAGCGGAGGAAGGCGGCGTTGGCCTGATGGGCGGCGAGCCTCCGCTCAGCGCCTGTCCGCCCGTGCACGGCGTCGCTCAGCCGCTGCGCCAGCGACAGAGCGACGTTGCCGGCACCGAGGGCGGTGACGAGGACGGCTTCGGCATTGGTGACGCAGCTCCCGCACATGCGGCTCAGGGTACCCGGGAGGGGGCTACCCGGCCACGGCACGCCCGGGTCTGGCCAGCCCCACCTCGCCCAGGACATCCACCGGGCGAGGCAGGGCGTCGGCCCCTGGGTGTACCCCACCCGACCGGGGTGTAACCGCCGACGCGCCCCAGATGCGGCTCAGGCCCCGAGGAGCTCGCGCATGCCCTCGGTGGAGGCGCTGGGGTGGCGCAGCTTGCACATCGCCTTCACCTCGATCTGGCGGATGCGCTCCCTGGTCAGGTCGAAGTGCGACGACACGTCCTCGAGGGTCCTGGGCTCGCCGACGCCGTCGAGGCCGTAGCGCAGCTCCAGGATCTTGCGCTCCCGCTCATCGAGGCTCCCGAGCATCCGGTCGATCTGGACGCCGGTGTCGGCAGCCAGCACCTCGCCCGCCGGGTCCTGGCCGGCGTCAGCCACCCGGTCCCCCAGGGACAGGTCGCCCTCGGCGCCGATGGGCTGGTCGAGGCTGGTGGTGGCCTGCATCCACTGCTGGGTGTCCTCGACCTGGGCCACGGGGAGCCCGGCCTCGTGGGCCAGCTCGGCGGTGGTGGGCCGACGGCCCAGGCTTCCCTCGAGGCGGGCACTGGTCTTGGCCAGGAGGGTGACCGTGTCGCCGGCGTGCACCGGCAGGCGGATGGTGCGCTCCTGGTTGGCGATGCCCCGGGTGATGGCCTGCTTGATCCACCACGTGGCGTAGGTGGAGAACTTGAAGCCCTTGCGCCAGTCGAACTTCTCGACGGCGTGGATGAGCCCGAGGTTGCCCTCCTGGATGAGGTCGCCGAGCGGCATCCCCGAGGACTGGTAGCGCCGGGCGATGGAGATGACGAGCCGCAGGTTGGCGTGGACGAACTGGTCGGTGGCCTCCTGACCGGCCCGGGCCTCGTTGCGGGCGGTACGCCGCTCGCCGGCCGACAGCTCCTTGTTCCCCTCCAGCCGGGCGCGGGCGGCGGCGCCCTGCTCGATCATGCCGCCGAGGCGGGCCTCGTCGTCCTTTGTCAGCAGGGCCCACCGGCCCAGCCCCTCCATGTACAGGCCGACCGAGTCGGCCTCGATGCCCTGGTCCCGCCGTCTGCTCATCACCTTCGCTGCCACGCTGCTCCTGTCGTCACCTGCTCTTCGGACGGGGGGTCGCCGACGGATGATCCCGCCGGAGCCGACGGCGCAGGCAGCCGTCGACGCTCCGATCTTCGCCCGCCGGGCTCACGAGGAGGCCCGTCGGTCGAGTGGCCCCTGTTTGGCCACACGTGGTGGAACGTCGCCGGGGGGGCTCGCATTCCTGCCCCACGACCTCTTGGCCCGGCAAGACCCCTCTCGGCCGGTTGGGGCCGATGCGGACCTTAGGATCGCGGCCCATGAGCGCCAACCGGGCCAACCTCGACCTCTGCCTGGCCCAGGCGGACGACACCGAAATGACCCTGGAGGGTCGGCTGGCGGCGGTGAACATCGCCCGCCAGTACCTGGAGGGCCTGACCCGGGAGATGGTCACCGAGGCCCGGGAGGCCGGGCAGACCTGGGACGAGCTGGCCACGGTGTTCGGCACCTCGGCCCAGAACCTCAAGAGCCGGTTCGGCAGCTACCGCGAGTACGACGACTGACAGGTGATGGCCTTCGGCCGCCGGGGAGGGTCCTTACGGAGCGCTGAACATCGTGCGTTCGGGCCAGGCGCTCGGTTCCCCCGCTCTAGCGTCGGAGCATCATGATGCCGATGACCAACGTCTCTGTCGCGGCGGGCGAGCGCCTCATCCCCCTGGTCAGCGCAGCGGAGGCGCCCCTGCTGGCCCAGCCCTACTTCTCCGGCGGCGACCCCGGGCCGATCGTCGCCGCGCTGGCCCATGTGCCCGAGATGCTCGAGGTGACCCTGCCCTTCGTCGGCGCGGTGCTGGGCCCTTCGGCCATCGACCCGCGGACCAAGGAGGTCGTGATCCTGCGCACATCGGCCCGTGCCTCGTGCCGCTTCTGCGTGGAGTCCCACACCCTGGTGGCCCTTGACAGCGGCCTGTCCGTCTCCGAGGTCCGGGCCCTGCGGGGCGAGCTCGACGTCGACGAAGCGTTCCCGGCCGAGGAGGACCGGGCCGTGATCGCCTGGTGTGACGCTCTGGTGGGCACCGGGGCCGTCGCCCCGGCCAGTCGGGACCGGTTGCGGCAAGGCCGCCCCGACCATGTCGTGGTCGAGCTCACCCTGCTGGCCGCCACCACGCTCCTGCTCAACCGCTTCTGCACCGCTCTGGAGCTGCCCACCTCACCCGAGGTGCTGGCCCGCCTGGCCGCCGCCGGGATGACATCGTGAGCACCGCCATCGCCGAAGCCGTCCGCGACGGGCGGCTGCCGGGGCGGGTCTGGCTCTACAGCAACTACCACTGCAACCTGGTCTGCACCTACTGCTTGACCGACTCCTCACCGAAGTCACCCCGCCGCGACCTGGCCGCCGACCGCATGATCGACCTGGCAGCCCAGGCCCGGGACCTGGGCTTCACCGACCTCGGTGTCACCGGCGGCGAACCGTTCCTCCGGCTCGACATGGTCGATGTCCTCCTCGCCATGGCCGAGCAGCTCCCGACCGTCGTGCTCAGCAACGCCACCCTGTTCCAAGGCGACCGCCTCACCCGGGTCGAGGCGCTGGCCGGGCACCCGGTGGTGATCCAGGTGTCGCTCGACTACGCCGACGCCGGCGACAACGACGCCCAACGGGGCGAAGACAACCACGCCACCGTCGTCGCCGCCATCTCCCGGCTGGTGGAGCGGGACATCAGAGTCCGCATCGGTACCACCCTCGACCCCGATGTCGAGGTGAGCGACGACGAGCAAGCCAGGCTTTGCAGCCTCCACCGCAGCCTGGGGGTGGCCGACGAGGACCACGTCGTGCGCCCCATCGTCCGGCGAGGTCGCGCCGAAGTCTCGGACATGGGCGTGAAGGCAACGGCCGCCGACCTCCCGCCCGAGCTGACGATCACCGCCGACGGCGCCTGGTGGAGCCCCTTCGGGCCGACGATCCGCGGAGGCATCCCCGAGACCGACCTGCTCATCACCCGGACGACACATCCACTCCACACCCCCGCAGCGGCGCTCCTGCGCCTCGTCGAAGGCCGACCCGCCGGCGATGACGCCCGGCTTGGGATCCGGTGAGCGTGACCCGCTGCGGCCCGGTCGGGCCGACAACCGCCATCCGAATCTCCGGCCAGCACGTCGCGGCCCCCGGCGGACTCGCCGGTCCCACCTCAGGAGCGAACCTGTGACCGCCTACCGCACCACCACCCCCTCCGCAGCCGATCCGAACACCGACCCTCCCGTCGATGCCCGCCTCCTGGCTCGCGGCCTGGCCGTCGTGCGCATCCTCATGGGCGCGATCTTCCTCTCCAACGGTCTGGCCAAGCTCTTCGGGTTCCACGAGGTGGCGTTCGGCCCGGTCGTGGCGAACCTCATCAACCGGGCCGACGCCCGCTTCATCCTCGACGTCGAGGTGAACAAGAACGCCCAGCGCCTGCTGCCCCCCATCCGGTGGATCACCAACGAGGTCATCCTCCCCAACTTCGGGGTGTTCGGATGGGCGCTCACCGTCGTCGAGCTGGCCGCCGGCCTGCTCCTCATCCTCGGCCTGCTCCCCCGCATCGGCGCCCTCTTGGCCCTCGGCCCGGTGGTGTTCCTCTTCTTCGTCTACCTGTCCAACGACCGGTGGCTGCCCGAACGGTTCGTCGAGCTCGTTCCCCTCCTCGTCCTGGCCGTCGTCCCCTCCGGCTACGCCTGGGGCCTCGACGGACGCCTCGGCCGACGCCCGAAACGCTGGCCCCTCTGAACTACAGCTCGCGGCTCGCTTGCCGCCCTCACTCGATGTCGAACACCTCGGCGGCGGGCCGGCTCATCAGCAGGGCGGCCGCCTGCAGCTTCAGGGCGGTGAAGTGCTCCTCCTCGGCCTCGGTGCGGTCGTCCTGCTGGGCCAGGGCCACGAACTCGTCGGTGACGTTCCCCTCCCGCAGCACCAGCGACAGGCGGCGCCCCCGGTAGTCGGCCTGGAAGGCGAAGCTCTCCAGCGTGCGGCCCCGCTCGGGGCGCTCCAGACCCAGGTCGATGACGTAGCGCCCGTCGGTGAGCCCCCGGGTGACCAGCTCGCAGGCGTCGCGGGCACCGGGACCCCGAAAGGCGGTGGTGATAGCCACCTCGCGCCGCTCCGCCGGGCCGTCGGGGTCGAGGAGCGGGAGGGCCCGCTCGAGCAGCTTGAAGCCGAGGGCGACGCCGCCCGGGCTGCCCGGGCCGCTGTAGCGCAGCATCTCCTCGAAGGAGAAGGCCAGGGCCACCCCGTCCTCGTGAACCTCGATGGTCTGGGTCATCGGCTCTCCCGGGGCTCGGCTGCTTCCCAGGATCGCAGGTGTGGGGCCTCCTAGGCTCGGCTCGTGGGCAACCGGCTCGAGGCAGTGGTGTTCGACGTCGACGGGACGCTGGTCGACAGTGAGCGCCACGGCCACCGGGTGGCCTTCAACGCCGCCTTCGCCGAGGCCGGCCTGCCCTACGTCTGGGACGAAGAGGGCTATGGGCACTGGCTGTCGGTGCACGGCGGGGTGCGGCGGATCGAGGCCTTCCTGGAGGAGGCGGGCCGGCCCGAGGCGGAGCGGAGCGAGCTGGCCGCCCGCCTCCACGCCGAGAAGACCCGCCTTCTGCGGGAGATGATCGACGCCGGCGACATCCCGACCCGGCCGGGGATGGTCGAGCTGCTCGGCCACCTGGCCGACTCGGGCGTGCGCCTCGGGGTGGCCACCGTCGGCAGCGCCGGCTGGGTCAACCACCTCCTCGGGCGGCTCTTTCCCGACGCCGCCTTCGAGGTGGTGGTGACCGGTGGTGACGTGAGCGACAAGAAGCCCCACCCCGCCTGCTACCTCCGGGCGCTCGAGGGCCTTGGCGTGGCCCCGGAGGCGACCGTGGCCATCGAGGACTCGGCCACCGGGCTGGCCTCGGCCCGGGCCGCCGGCCTGGCCTGTGTGGTGGTGCTGAACGACTACACCAGCGGCGAGGACATGAGCCGGGCCGACCTGGTCCTCGACGGCGTCGACGCCGCCGGACAGGTGCTGGCCGACCCGCACGGGCTGGCCCCGGCCCTCCCCCTCGACCGCAGCACGCTCGAGCGCCTGCTCGCCGCCCGCTGAGGCTGGCACGCCGGGCCCTTCGCGAGGCAAGGTGGCGCCCGTGACTCCCCCCTCTGCCCTGGTCACCGGCGCCACCGGGTTCATCGGCGGCCGGCTCGCCTCCCACCTGGTCGACCAGGGCTGGTCGGTGCGGGCCTGCGGCCGCCGGCCCCGCCCCGACAGCCTGCCGGCGGCGGCCGAGTACCAGGCCGTCGACCTGGCCGGCGGCGCCGATCTCGGCGGCCTGTTCCCCGGGGTCACCCACCTGTTCCACCTGGCCGGCGCCTCCAGCTCCACCGCCGACGAAGCCGAGATGGAGCGCTCCAACGTGGTGGCCACCCGCCGCCTCTTGGAGGCCGCTCCCCCGGGCCAGCTCGAGCGGGTCGTGCACATGAGCTCCACGTCGGTCTACGGCGAGGAGGTGCAGCTGCCGTCACCGGTGGTCGAGGACGCTGAGCCGACCCCGAGCCGCGGCTACGGCAAGGCCAAGTGGCGCACCGAGCAGGTGGTGGGCGACGCCGGCCGGGCCGGCCTGCCCGTGGTGGTGCTGCGGCCGGTGTCGGTCTACGGGCCCGGCAACATCAAGCTGCTGGCCAGCGCCATCCTCGACGTGGCCATCGAGGCCTTCTCCGGCGCCCGGACCGTGCCCGTGCCGGCTGAGCCGATCGAACAGCGCCTGGTCCACATCGACGACCTGCTGGCCGCCACCGTGCACGTAGCCCGGTCCGAGGACGCGGTGGGCCGGACGTTCAACGTGGTCGACCAGCACTACCCCTCCAGCCACGACATCGCCCGCCTGATCAGCGCCCACCTCGGGGTCGAGGCCGACCTGACCGGCGATGCCGACACCGGCCCCGGCTACGACGCGCGCCAGGCCACCCACGGGGCCATGGTCGCCCAGGGCCTGCAGCCGCACATCCTGCTGACCAAGGAGCGGTTCCGCTTCCTGCGCAAGGCCAACCGCAACAACCGGCTGAGCGTCGAGGCGCTCCTGGCCACCGGCTTCGGTTTCGAGCACACCGACCTCGAGGCCAGCGTCGGCGACACCATCGACTGGTACCGCCAGCACCGCTGGATCCTCTGAATCGGCCGGACGGTTTGCACCTACCAGGGAGCCGGCCTCTAGGGTCACCTCAAGAAGCGAAGGGGGGGCAGATGGCACACCGACGTTGAGCTCGTGACAGGTCGCCCGGTCGGGCGAACGGGATCGTGTCGGTGGCTGCCCCGGAGGGTCGGTAGGCGGCACGCAGGGCGATCCCGCACCGCGTTCTCCACTGCACCCTCTTCCACAAAGGACTCCGAACCATGAGCCAGCACCTCGACGCGCTTGCCCGCGTCCTCGACGACGTCGTGGCGGCCGAAGCGCCGACCGTCGACCACGACGGCACCTTTCCCCAGGCCTCGATCGACGCCCTGGCCGGCGTCGGCCTCCTCGGCCTGACCGTCAGCTCCGACCTCGGGGGCGGCGGCCAGGGCATGCGCCAGGCCGCCGAGGTCATCCAGCGCCTAGCCGGCACCTGCGGCTCCACCGCCATGGTCCTGCTGATGCACTACACCGCGGTGGCCGCGCTGGAAGGCCACGCCAGCGAGTCGGTGCGCAAGGAGATCGGCGCCGGCCGGCACCTCAGCACCCTGGCCTTCTCCGAGGCCGGCTCCCGCAGCCACTTCTGGGCCTCCCAGTCCACGGCCTCAGCCGACGGCACCGACGGCATCCTGATCGACGCCAAGAAGAGCTGGGTCACCGCCGCCGCCCACGCCGACAGCTACGTGTGGTCCACCCGTCCGCTCGAGGCCGACGGCCCGATGACCCTGTGGCTCGTCGCCCGAACGACCCCGGGCCTGGTCCAGCCGTCCGGCTTCGACGGCCTCGGCCTGCGGGGCAACGGCTCGACGCCGGTCACCGCCACCGGCGCCCGGCTCGGCAGGGGCGACATGCTCGGCCCCGACGGCGGCGGCTTCGACCTGGCCCTGGCCGAGGTCCTGCCGTGGTTCCTCGTCTTGAGCGGGGCGTTCTGCCTCGGCCTGTGCGAGGCGGTGACCGCCGAGACCGGCGCCCACCTCACCTCCACCCGGCTCGAGCACCTCGACCAGACCCTGGCCCAGCAGGCCCTGCCCCGGGTCGACCACGCCCGGATGCGGCTGGCGACCGACCAGCTCTCCGCCCTCCTCGCCGACACCCTCACCGGCCTCGAGACCGGCCGGGCCGACGCCATGCTGCGGGTCCTCGAGATCAAGGCGGCCGGAGCCGAGGGGGCGATCGCCGTCACCGACCTGGCCATGAAGGTGTGCGGCGGTGCCGCCTTCCGCAAGGAGCTGGGCGTCGAGCGACGCTTCCGTGACGCCCGGGCCGCCCGGGTGATGGCACCCACCACCGATGCCCTCCTCGACTTCGTGGGCCGGGTCATCAACGGCCTCCCGCTGGTGGACGCATGACCAGCGACCGTGGCCGCCTGACCTTGGGGGCGGTGGCCTATGACCCCAAGGTGGTCACCATCTGGGATGGCTTCCGACGCTGGTTCGCCGCTCAGGACCTCGACGTCGACTACGTCCTGTTCAGCAACTACGAGCGCCAGGTCGAGGAGCTGCTGGCCGGCAGCATCGACGTGGCCTGGAACTCACCGCTGGCCTGGGTCCGCACCCGCCGGCTGGCCGAGGCCGCCGGCGGCCAGGCCCGGACGCTGGCCATGCGCGACAGCGACCGCGACCTGACCTCGGTCGTGGTCGTGCGGGAGGGGGCCGACGCGGCCGTCGCCGGTCTGAGCGGCAAGGTGGTGGGCACCGGGGCGGTGGACTCGCCCCAGGGCACCCTGCTCCCCCTCGCCCACCTGGCCCAGCTGGGCCTCGACAGCGGGGTCACCGTGCGCCGCTTCGAGGTTGGCGTCGGCCTCCACGGCGACCATGTGGGCGGCGAGCGCGACGCGGCCCGGGCCCTCGTGGCCGGCGAGGTCGATGCCGCCTGCATGATCGACGGCAACCACCTGCTGTTCGCCCGCGAGGGGATCCTGGCCGCAGGGTCGACCAGGATCGTGGCCCAGACCCCTCCCTACGACCACTGCAACATGACGGTGGTCGACGGGCCCGACGGCGGCGACCCCGCCCGGGACGCCCTGCTCGACCGCTTCGCCGAGCTGCTCCTGGCCATGGACTACGGCGACCCCGCCGTCCGCCCCCTCCTCGACCTCGAAGGCCTGAAGCAGTGGCTGCCGGGGCGCCTCAACGGCTACCGGCAGCTCGAGGAGGCCGTCGACGCTGCCGGCTTCTACGACCAGGCCGGACGGGTGACGGCTCAGGGCTATCAGCCCTAGCCGATGCTGTCCCCGACGGAGGACCTCGTTGGCCTGGGTGGCATCGGCCTCGACCAGGGCGGGCACCTGCTGATCGACCGCGCCCTGCGCCCCCTCGCCCCGGGCCAGCGGCTCAAGGTCAGCGACGGCGGCGAGAACCTGGGGGTGCACCTACGGGCCTGGGCCCGCAGCCGGGGCCACGGCGTCGAGGGGGACGTGGTCGTCAAGGGGGCCGCCGGGGACAGGCGGCTGGCCGGAGCGGTGCGGGCCGGCGGGCCCGACCCGTCCCAGATCGTCGACCACCCACCCCGCTCGTGGGGCCTGGCCGCCCGGGGCGCCCTGGTCGAGCTGGGCGGACCCGACCTGGCCTCGGCCGACCTCGACTCGCGCCCCCAGGTGTGGTCCGACCTGGCGCCCAAGCTCTACGCCCAGGCGACCGCCGCGCAGTGGGACCCGGCCACGGCGGTCGACTGGCAGGCCACGGCCGGGATGAGCAGCGACGAGCTGCCCGACGAGGTCGAGACCGCCGTGGTCCAGGTCATGACCTTCCTCATCGAGAACGAGCAGGCCGCCCTCGCCGTACCGGCCCACTTCCTGGGGCGCATCCACCCCCACTTCCGGGAGGTCGTCCAGCTCCTCGCCGTGCAGGTGGCCGACGAGGCCCGCCACATCGAGGTGTTCACCCGCCGGGCCCGGCTCCGGGGCCTGCCCCTCGGGGTATCGGGCGCCGGCGGTCGGGCTTCACTGCAGACCCTCCTCGACGAGCCCGACTGGTCGCTGGCGTCGTTCCTCCTGTCGGTGCTGGGCGAGGGCACCTTCCTGTCGCTGCTGTCGTTCCTCGAGCGCTACGCCCCCGACCCGGTGACCGCCCGGATCGCCCACCTGGCCCTTCAGGACGAGGCCCGCCACGTCGCCTTCGGGCTGGGCCACCTCACCGAGGAGGTGGCCACCGACGCCGGCCTGCGGGGCCGGCTGCAGGCCGCCATCGAGCGCCGCCACGACACCCTGGCCGCCACCGCCGGCCTGGCCTCCGACGTGCACGACGCCCTGGTCGTGCTGGCCGCCGGCTCGTGGGATCCCCCTGCCATCGCCAGGGGCTGGGACCGGGTTCAGGCCCTCCAGGCCGACATGGACGAAGGCCGCCGCCACCGCCTGGTCCGCCTCGGCTTCACCTCCCGCGAGGCCACCGAGCTGTCCGCCCTCCACACCAGGAACTTCATGTGAGCAGGTGACGCCGCCTCTTCGGCCAGACTGCGGTCATGGGAACGAACCTGGTGCGGTCGGCAGCTCGAGGGGCCGTGGCCGGGGTGGTGGGCACGCTGGGGATGGACCTGCTGTTGCATGCCCGCTACCGCAGGGGTGGGGGTGACGACGGCTTTGCCGACTGGGAGCTGTCGACCGCCACCCACGACTGGGAGCACGCGGCCACGCCCGGCCTGATCGGGCGCAGGATCGCCCGGGACGTGCTGCACCGCGAGCTCCCCGACAGCGCCGCCGCCGCCACCACCAACGTCGTGCACTGGGCCACGGGCGTCCAGTGGGGGGCGGCGTACGGCATCGTGGCCGCGAACCGCCCGGGCATCCGCTCGGGGGTGGCGCTCGGGTTAGTGGCCTGCTCCGCGTCGTATGTGGTGCTGCCCCTGCTCGGGCTGTACAAGCCGATCTGGGAGTACGACGGCAAGGCGCTGGGCCAGGACTACAGCGCCCATGTGCTCTTCGGCGCCCTGACCGGCGCCGCCTTCTGGGCCCTCACCCGCCGGCGCTAGCAAGAGCCGGGGTACCGTCACCGCATGCCCGAGAAGTCGCCGCAGAAGAAGTCGGCCAAGAAGGTCGGTCGCTCGCTCAAGGAGAAGCGGGCCGAGAAGCGTTCGAAGGCCGACGATCCGGCGCCCATGGGCTTCAAGCCCAAGAGCGCCGACAAGCCCAAGGGCTAGGGCTCGGGCCGTCCCAGGCGGGCGGCGACGGCCACCACCAGGTCGTCGAAGGTCAGCAGCCGGGCCTGCACCGGCTCGGGGAGGGAGATGGACAGCTCGTCCTCCAGGGCCAGCAGGGCCTCGGTGAGGCCGATCGAGTCGAGGCCCAGGTCCTCGGCCAGGCGGGCCGGGCCCGAGAGGTCGGTGACGTCGAGGCCGAGGTGCTCGGTGAGGATGCCGCCGACCAGCTGGTGGGTCGGTCCCAGGCCGGTGCCCGTCAGCACGGGTCGGAGGCGGCCTGCACAGCGTGGTCGCTGGCGGGCCCGGTGGCCCCGGCCAGCACCCCCAGGCGTCGGTGCAGCTCCCGGACCCGGACTGTGTCGGCGGTGTAGCAGACGAAGCTGCCGGCCCGGCGCCGGCTGACCAGGCTGGCGTCGACCAGGGCCGTCAGGTGGTGGCTGGCCAGGGACGGGGCGATGCCGAGCGCCCGGGACAGGTAGCCGGCCGTGCGGGGCCCCCGCCGCAGCTGGCGCAGGATCAGCAGGCGGTGGGGCTCGGCCAGGGCCGCCAGGTCGGCCGAGAGCCGCTCGGCTTGGCGCTGGGCCTGGGTGCTGACCACGGCCAGAGGCTAGCGACGGCCGGCGCCGTGGCGGGCACACGAGACACCCCGTTCGGTCTCGGCCACCCCGGGGTAAGAACCCGGCATGTCACACAAGGTCTCCAAGCTCGTGTACCTGTCGGCCGGGGCCGCTCTGGCCTGGTTCCTCGACCCGGTGTCCGGCGCCGACCGCCGCCGCAAGCTGTCGGACCAGGCGTCCGGGCTCACCGGCGGCCAAGGGGCGGTCAGCGACCCCACCGGTGGGGCCGCGCCGTTCCTGACGGCGACACCGCCGCCGGCCCCGATCATCCCCCCCGACTCCGGCTTGCTCAACGCCCTCGACGACGAGGCCGACGACAGCCGGGCGGCGCTGCGCACCAGCTGGTAGCCGGGCTCAGCCCCCCGGCACCGTCTCGGGTGCGGCCAAGGGCGCCAGGAACGTGCCCAGCAGGCCGACCGGTCGCCGGCTGGGCTGAAGCACCAGGCTGCGGCCGCTGACGATCCAGCCGCGTCGGGAGCCGGCGAGCGGGGCCAGGCCGTCCTCCAGCGGCACCTCGATCGTCACCCGGGCCCGGCGGATCCAGCCCGACAGGCGGGCCGGCACCACGACCGGTCCGTCGCTGCGGCGCTGCAGGCCGCGGATGGCCTTGGTGAACGGGCCGGCCCCGGGCCGGACCTCGGCCCGCACCTCGAGGTCGCGCTCGGACCAGTCCAGGGTCCGCTGGGCTCCAGCGGCCAGCCAGCGCAACGAGCCCAGCTGACGGGGCATGCCCCAGCCGAGGCGACCGGCCAGCCGAGCCTCGGCGTTGTTGACCACGCTCATGGTGATGCACAGGCCGGGCCGCAGCCCCAGCCGGGCGGGCACGGCCAGGGCCAGCTCGGTGAAGGGCCCCACGGGCGTCTGGGCCCAGTGGCCCGCCCACAGCACGGCCGGTCCGGGCAGCGGCTGCAGGCCCGGGGGCAGGACGGCAGCGTCGCCGCCGGCGGGGCGCCGCACCAGCGCCACCACGAGCTCGCCCGAGAGCGTCCAGGGGGCCTCGGGCAGCATCGGCCCCAGCCTGCCCCACCGCCGGCGTGGGTGGTGGTCACAGGCGCGCCAGCTCGGGGGGTGGAGGACCCTAGCGGCGGCGCCGTAGGGTCCGGTATGGCCCACCTCGACCACGTGGCCCTCGCCCTGGCCGACCCAGCCCCGTTCTGGGACGTCTTCGCCGGGAGCCTCGGAGGGCGGTGGGTGGGGGGCGGCGACAGCCTCGGCGGCTTCTCCTTCGGTCAGCTCCGCTACACCGGCGGCATGAAGGTGGAGGTCCTCGAGCCCCTGGCCGGGGGGAGCGACTTCCTGAGCCGGTTCCTGGCCGCCAACGGGCCAGGCCCCCACCACCTCACCTTCACGGTCCCCGACCTCGGCACAACTCTCGACGAGGCGACGGCCCTGGGCTATGAGCCCCTCGGCGTCTCGCTCGAGGACCCCCGGTGGAAGGAGGCCTTCCTCCACCCCCGTGAGGCGGCCGGCATCGTGGTGCAGCTGGCCTTCGCGGCCGGCGAGCCGGAAGGCCCCGCCCCGGCCGACCTGCCCGCCCCCGGGCCGGGCGAGCCGGCGGCGCTGGTGCAGGTGGCCCACGCCGTCGCCGACCTGGAGGCCGCCCTGTCCCTGTTCAAGGGGCTGCTCGGCGGGGAGACCGTCGATGCCGGCGCCGGCGCCGGCCTCGGCTACGTCGACCTGGCCTGGCCTTCGCGAGGTGCCGACACCGGGCGGCTGCGCCTGCTGGCCGGGGATCCGGTGGCGCCCTGGGTGGGCGGCCGGGCCGGTCGGCTGCACTCGCTCTGCTTCCGGATGGACGATCCCTCGGGGGTCGCCGGCGCCGTGGCCCACCCGGGCGGATGGGAGGTGGCCCCGACGCCGCCCCTCGGCGTCAGGCTGGTCCTCATCGAGCGGGATGCCCCTGTTCCGATGCCGTTCTGAGGCCGCTGCGATTCGCCCCCACACGCCACGGGTAGGCCAGCGACATGCCCAACAAGGACAACGTCGAAGGTCGGATCAAGGAGAGCGCAGGAGCGCTCACGGGAGATGACGATCTGAAGCACGAAGGCAAGGGCCAGCAGGCCGCCGGGACCATCAAGGAGAAGGCCGGTGACGTCGCCGACAAGGTCAAGGACGTCTTCAAGAAGGACTAGGCGAATCGTCAGGTGGTGTCGGTGACGGCACCACCTGGCGGGCCAGCGGTGCTTTGACGCCCTCGCGGTCGAGGGCGTCGTAGGCCCGGAGGCGAAGCTCCCGCAGCAGGGCGAACTGCGCGGCGGGCCGGGTCTTGACCACCAGCCGGAGCGCCACCGCCTCCTTGCCGAGCGCCTCGACGCCCCAGACCTCGGGCGGGGCGAGGACCGCGGACGTCCACGGCTCCCGCCCGCAGACCTCGGCGGCCGCCTGCTCGATGGCCTCCTGAGCGACCCGCAGGTCGGTGCCGTAGCCCACCTCGATGTCGAGGACGGCCCGGGACCAGTCCTGGCTCTTGTTGCCCACCCTGTTCACCTGGCCGTTGGGCACGTGCCACACCACGCCCTGCACGTCGCGGATCCGGGTGGTGCGCAGGCCGACCGCCTCGACGGTCCCGGAGGCCGGACCGAGGTCGACGACGTCGCCCACCCCGTACTGGTCCTCGACCAGCATGAAGACGCCGGACAGGAAGTCCTTCACCAGGCTCTGGGCCCCGAAGCCGAGCGCCACCCCGACGATCCCGGCGCTCGCCACCAGCGGGCCCAGGTTGATGCCCACCTCCCCGAGGATGGTGAGGAGGGCGATGCCGTAGATGCCGGCGGTGGCCAGGCTGCGCAGGACGTCGCCCAGGGTGGCTGCCCGGCCTGCGGCCCGGGGGTCGGGCTGGCCCTCGATCATCGACTTCAGCCGCCCGCCGGACCCGGCCGAGACGACGAGACGGGCGGTGAACCGGCGGATGGCCCGGTGGACGAGGCGCTTGAGGACCATGGCCAGGACGACGACCACCAGGATGCGCAGCGGCGCGGTGAGCAGGAAGTCGGTGGCCCGGGCCAGCCTGACGTTGCCGGTGGCCGAGAAGACCTCCCGGCACACGATGCCCGTACCTTCCCGGCAGGCTCTTTCCATGGGTTCGGGCGCGGACGCCTGCGTCACCACCACGGGAGGCGCACCCTACCGCGGTGCGCCCGACCCGGCGGAGGTGTCATGAGTCGGAAACATCTCGGGTCCTAGCATCCTTGCGGGTGGCCGACCTGTTCGACGACTACCGCCTGGCCACGGCCACGGGGCTGTCGGCGTGGGACGAGATGTTCGAGGAGCCGGGGGACCCCCGACCGTCCTCGGGCGCCCTCTACGACGCCCTCCAGGCGCTGAGCGCCGCCGACTTCGACAAGCGCTGCGCCCTGCGGGACCGGACCTTCCGCGACCAGGGCATCACCTTCAGCCTCTCCGGCGAGGAGCGGCCCTTCCCCCTCGACCTGGTGCCCCGCGTCATCCCGGCCGACGAGTGGGCCACCATCGAGGCCGGCGTCGTCCAGCGGGTGCGGGCGCTGGAGTCGTTCCTGGCCGACCTGTACGGCGGCCACGGCCAGGCGCTCGAGGACGGCATCGTGCCCCGCCACCTGGTGGCCAGCTGCGCCCACTTCCACCGGGCCGCCTACGGCGTGGAGCCGGCGAACGGGGTGCGGGTGCATGTGGCCGGCATCGACCTGGTGCGCGACGCCGACGGGGTCTTCAAGGTCCTCGAGGACAACCTGCGCACGCCGTCGGGCATCTCCTACGTGGTCGAGAACCGCCGCACCATGGCCCGGGTCTTCCCCGAGCTGTTCGCCTCCCACCGGGTGCGGCCCGTGGGCGGGTACCCGGCCCGCCTCCTCGAGGCGCTCCGGGCCAGCGCCTCCCAGCGGGGTGGGGTCGACCCCAACGTGGTCGTCCTCACCCCCGGCATCTACAACTCGGCCTACTTCGAGCACTCGTTCCTGGCCCGCCAGATGGGGGTCGAGCTGGTGGAGGGCCGCGACCTGGTCTGCCGCGACGACGTGCTCTTCATGCGCACCACCGAGGGCGAGCAGCGGGTCGACGTGCTCTACCGCCGGGTCGACGACGACTTCCTCGACCCCGTCCACTTCCGGCCCGACTCGATGGTCGGCTGCCCCGGCATCCTCAACGCCGCCCGCAGCGGCAACGTGACGATCGCCAACGCCGTGGGAAACGGGGTGGCCGACGACAAGCTGATGTACACCTACGTGCCGGCGCTGATCGAGTACTACCTGGGCGAGAAGGCCCTGCTGCCCAACGTGACCACCTACCGGCTCGAGGAGCCCGACGAGCGGGCCACCGCCCTCGAGCGGCTGGACCAGCTGGTCGTGAAGCCGGTCGACGCGTCCGGGGGCTACGGCATCGTCGTCGGCCCCGTGGCCAGCGACGAGCTGCTGGCCGAGACGCGGCAGGCCGTCGAGGCCAACCCGCGCGGCTTCATCGCCCAGGACGTGGTCACGCTCTCGACCTCCCCCACCAAGATCGACGACCGGTTGCGGGCCCGCCACGTCGACCTGCGGCCCTTCGCCGTGAACGACGGGACCAAGATCTGGGTGGTGCCCGGCGGCCTGACCAGGGTGGCTCTGCCCGAGGGGAGCCTGGTGGTGAACTCGAGCCAGGGCGGCGGGTCGAAGGACACCTGGGTGCTGGCCGAGGCCAGCGGCCCCCGGGCCGCCGCCGCGGCCGCCACCGACGAGGACCCCGACGACCAGCGCATCGGCGCCCTCACCGCCGAGATGGTGACCGACGACGCCAACCAGCAGCAGCAACAACAACAACAACAACAGGCGAGCGAAGCGAGCGAGCCGGTGAGGGGCGAGCGTCGCCTGCCTGGACTGAGGAGCGACAAGGCGAGCCGCTTTTGCTCGCCGCCGGAGCGACGAGGGAAGGCAGGCGGACAGCGAGCCCCGATCCGGCGGGAAACAGAGTGTTGAGCCGGATCGCCGAGTCGCTGTTCTGGGTGGGCCGCTACATGGAGCGGGCCGAGGACACCGCCCGCATCCTCGACGTCCACGTCCACCACCTCCTCGAGGACCCGTGGGTCGACGAGGACGCCGCCTGCCGTGCGCTGCTGGCCGTGATGAGTGCGAAGGTCCCCGACGCGCCCCTCGACGGCCCGTCCGTGACCCGCCTGCTGGCCTTTGACACCACCTCGTCCAGCTCGATCGTCGGCTCGCTGCGGGCCGCCCGCGAAGGGGCCCGGGGTGCTCGCGAGGCCATCTCCTCGGAGATGTGGGAGTGCCTGAACGCCACCTTCAACGCCATCCCGGCCCAGGTCGGCGCCGCCCACACCTTTGGGCCCCACCAGTTCTTCGACTGGGTGAAGGAGCGGTCGGCCATCCTGGTCGGCCTGGCCGACGCCACCCTGAGCCGCGACGACGGGTGGCGCTTCCTCATGCTCGGCCGCCAGCTCGAGCGGGTCGACATGACCGCCCGGCTGCTCTCGGCCCGCTTCGCCGACGCCTCGACCTCCCCGGAGTGGGTCACCACCCTGCGGTGCTGCAGCGCCCACGAGGCCTACCTGCGCACCTATCGGCGGGCTGTCGACGCCAGCCTGGTGGCCGAGTTCCTGCTGCTCGACCGCCTGTTCCCCCGCAGCGTGTTCCGGGCGCTGACCGAGGCCGAGCGCTGCCTGGCCGATCTCGACCCCCACCCCACCCGGGCGGGGCCGGAGGAGGAGGCACGCCGCATCCTGGGGCGGGCCCGCACCGACCTGGAGTTCCGCCGGGTCGGCGAGCTGCTGGCCGACCTGCCCGCCCACCTGCGCACCCTGCAGGGGGCCTGCGCCCAGGCCAGCGAGGCCGTCGCCCGCCGCTACTTCCGCCAGACGGCGGCCACGAGCTGGAGCGCCTGATGACCTGGAGGATCGGCATCCGCCACGTCACCGGGCACCGGTACGTCAACGAGGTGAGCTCGTCCTACAACGAGGCCCGCATCACGCCCCTGTCCACCCCCCGCCAGCTGTGCCTGGAGGCCAAGGTCGAGGTGGTGCCGTCGGTCCGGCCCCGCCGCTACTGGGACTACTGGGGAACCTGCGTCGACTCCTTCGACCTCCACGTACCGCACACCGAGATGGTGGTGACGGGCACCTCGGTGGTGGAGACGGCCACCCCCGAGCGACCGGGCCGGGGCCTCGGCTGGGACACCCTCAGCAACCTCAAGGTGGCCGACCAGCACGCCGAGCTGCTGGCCCCGACCGCCTCCACGCCGTTCGACGAGCGCCTGGCCGAGGTGGCCAGCGGCATCCGGGCCTCGAACCGGACACCGAGCGACGCCGCCATCGCCGCCTGCGGCTGGGTGCGCGACCAGCTGGCCTACGTGCGGGGCTCGACCTCGGTGCGGACCAGCGGCATCGAGGCCTGGACGGCCGGAGCCGGGGTCTGCCAGGACTTCGCCCACCTCACCCTTGGGGTGCTGCGGGCCATGGGCGTCCCCGGCCGCTACGTCAGCGGCTACCTCCACCCCTTCCCCGACGCCGAGATCGGCCAGGTCATCACCGGCCAGAGCCACGCCTGGGTCGAGTGGTGGGACGGCGACTGGCGCCCCTTCGACCCCACCAACGGCGTCTACGCCGGCGAGCGCCACGTCATCGTCGGCCGGGGCCGCGACTACCACGACGTCACCCCGCTCAAGGGCCTCTTCAAAGGCGGCCCCACCGCCGACCTCGGCGTCGAGGTCGAGCTCACCCGCGTCGGCTGACGCGGCGCACGCGGGCCCTTCCGCCGCTAGGTTGAGCACCTGCGAGGAGGGGAAGATGGCGACTTCAGTTCCACCCGCGTCGGGCGGGATCTTCATCAGCTACAGGCGGCAGGAGACGGCCTATCCAGCAGGTTGGCTGTTCGACCGACTGGTGAGGCACTACGGCGAGGGCCACGTGTTCAAGGACGTGGACTCGATCGAGCTCGGCGACGACTTCGTCGAGGTGGTCACCGAGGCCGTCAGCTCCTGCGTCGTCCTGCTGGCGCTCATCGGCGACGAATGGGTCACCATCGCCGACGAGCACGGGCAGCGTCGCCTCGACAGGACCGACGACTTCGTGCGGATCGAGGTCGAGGCGGCGCTCACGCGCGATGTCCGGGTCATCCCGATCCTGGTCGACGGCGCGGCCATGCCCAAGGTCGAGGAGCTCCCGCCGAGCCTGGCCCGGCTCGTTCGCCGCCAGGCTCTCGAGCTCAGCCCGAGCCGCTTCGCGTTCGACACCAACCGCCTGCTCAAGGTGCTGGACACCGCGCTCGGCCTTGACGCCGCCGCGGCGCCCGAGTCGGCCGGGGAGCTGCCCAACAGCCGGGCGCAGGAGCCGCCCTTCGGCACCCCGGCCGACGTTGCCGCACCTGAGGCGACCCCTCTCGAGGAGACCCTGGCCGTCGCCCTCGTGGTGGGGGAGCCACCGGACCCTGGCCCGTCTCCCGCCTCGCCACCACCAGCCTCCTGGCTCCCACCCCCGCCGGTCCGCCGCCAGATGCCGCCCCGGTCGCTCCCGCCGAGGACGCCCCCGGGGCCACGACCTCCTCGTCCCGCACCGGCAGCCAAGGGGCCTCGCCGCAAACCGATGTCGCCCCTGCTGATCGGCGCGGTGGGCGCCGGGGTGGTCGTGATCGCCGCTACGGCTCTTCTGCTGGTGCCGGGATCGGACCCCGAAGCACCCTCGAGGCCCGAGCTGGCCGGCGCGACCGACACGGCCGCAACCGCCGCGAGGAACGGGAGCACGGGAACGCCCGCGGCGCCGGCCACCACCGCGGCCGCCTACACCCCTCAGGTCGCCACCATCAAGGTCGGACGGAACGCCTCCGGTGTGGCCATCACCCCAGGGAGCGTCTGGGTGAGCAACTACGACGACGGCACCGTCACCCAGCTCGACCCCGCCGACGGGCACGTCATCGCAACCATCCCCGTCGGAAAGGGGGGCGGAGACATCGTCGCCTGCGCCGATTCTGTCTGGGTCATCAGCGACTCACGACTCGTCGCCCGCCTCGACCCCGCGACCGGGAAGGTTGCCGGCCGGTTCCAGATGGGTGCCACGGTCGTCGACCTCGCCGTCCGCTGCGGGGACTCGTTGTGGGCCAGCGCCGCCGACGGGTCGATCAGGAGGCTTCGCCAGGGCGCCACGAACGCCGAGAACTACCTGCGCCCCTCAACCGACCTCCTCAGCGACATCGATGTCGACGGGCAGGGGGTCCTGTGGACCAGCGCGACGAAGGGCAACGCCGTCCTTCGCATCGACCCGGACACCAAGGACATCCAGCGCATCGCGGTGGCGCCGGAACCCATCGGGATCGCCGCCAGCCAGCCCGGCACCCTGTGGGTGACGAGCTCCGCCGCCCACACCGTCAGCCGGATCGACCCGGCGTCGAACAAGGTGGTGGCCACCTACCCGGTCGGCCAGCAGCCCTGGGGCGCGGCGGTCGGCCTGGGTGCGGTGTGGGTCACCAACCTGGGCGGCGACAGCGTCTCGAGGATCGACGACGCCTCAGGGAAGGTGACCCCGATCCCCGTGGGCGCCAAGCCCGACGGGGTGGCCATCGGTCACGGCGCGGTGTGGGTGGCCAACGGAGGGAGTGGCACCATCTCGCGGATCACCTGAAGGCCTCGGGCTCGAACGGTCCGGCGCTCGAACCATCCGGAGGCTCAGTTCGGGACCTCGGCGTCAGCTCGACGGGAGCGCTCCTCCTGGCTGGACGTCCACTTGGCGTGCTCCTGGGAGACCAGGCCCTCTATGCGCTCAGCGAGAACGGCCCCGGGGTTGGCGACGGACGCATAGGGGCCGGCGATCGCCAGGTAGAGGTAGCGCTCGTGGCGGAGGGCCTCGCAGGTGGACCGGTAGGTGATCCAGTGCTCCTGGTGCTGGTACAGCTGCTGGACCCCCTCGAGGACCACCAGTGCGCTGCCGAGCAGCCCCGGGACCCAGTTCGAGGCGTTGAGCACCGCAGCCACCGGGATGGTGGCGGCCGTCACCAGCTGCAGCAGCTTGATCCGCTTGAACCAGCGCTGGCCGTTGCTGCTCTTGCGGTCGTACCAGCCGATCTGCTCCTCAAGCCGATCCCACGTCGGCCCGCTCTGGAGGGCGGCCGGCACCTGGCCGGGATCCGAGCTCTGCGCACCGTTCCCCACCGCCACACCGGGATCCTACGGGCCGCCCGCCCCCGACCGTGACGAGGGCAGGAGCCACTCCCCCGCGACGGCGCCAAAGTAGGCAAGGCAGGGGTCGAGGCCGACCAGGTCGATGTCGGGGCGGCGGTGCTGCTCCCAGGCCTCCCGGGCGAGGACCAGGCGGATCTCACGGTCGGGATCCTCACCCCGCACGCGCAGCTCGTCACCGTTCTCCTGGTACCCGAGCTTGCGGCTGACGGCGAGGGAGGCGGCGTTGTCGTGCCAGGCGCCGCTCTCGGCCCGAACCGCGCCGAGGCCGGCAAAGGCGAGGTGGAGGACGGCGGCCCGCATCTCGGCGCCGAGGCCGCGGCCCTGATAAGCCCGGCCCAGCCACGAGGTCGTCCGCACCGTGCGCAGGGTGGCGAAGTCGTCGGCCAGGAGCCCCTGGACGCCGACAGCCTGTCCCTCGGCCAGGACCACGAACGGGCAGTGCCACGAGTCGGGCGTCCACGACGCCCGGTTGGTCCAGAAGTGCTGCAGGGTGTTGCGCTCCTGGTGGGGTGACGGGACCTCGGCCCGACGGCTCCACGGCCTGCCCGTCCCTCCGGCGACCAGGGCGGACGGTACCTTGGCACGGTGGACGACGAGCCCCTGCCCGCCGCCGAGAGGGAAACACCAGACGCACCCGCCCAGGGCGGAGCGGAGGCTGCTCCCGAACCGGAGGGCTCCGCCGGCAGCGACGTCCCCGGCGGCGGCGTGGACGAGATCGACGGAGACATGGCCGGCGACGACGAGGTCGCCGATCTGGGGGAGCTGTCCGATGACCATGTCGGGGGGCGACGCAACGCCCTGCCCCGGCGGATGGAGTCGTGGCGGTCCCGCAGCGCCACCGGGGCGATCGCCACCGCGATGGCCATGGGGCTGCAGCAGGTCTTCGAGCCCGAGCGTCGGCGGCCGGCGGCGGTCGCCGAGGCCCCGAGCGACCCCTACGACGACAACGACCCGGTCACCGTCGACTACCTGCCCGACGATGCCGAGGGCACCAGGGTCCACGTCAAGCCGTGGCTGCTCCAGAAGGAGGATCCCGCATGACCGAAGGCCCCACGGTGGAACCGGAGTCGCGGCCGGGCCTGCTGCAGCGGCTGCTGCCGCCGGTCAGCCTCGTGGGTGACGACGGCGCGGTCAAGCCCTCGCGGATGACCCCACGAGAGCAGCTGGTGGCTGCCGGTCTGGGCCTGGCCAACGTCGCCATCACCGTCGGCACGGCCAGCTCGGTCACCGACCAGCAGGCGTTCGTGCTGCTCGCCGGCCTCCTGGCCTCGGTGGTCACGGTGGTGGGCGCCCGGGTCGGCAACCGGATCCTCGCCCTGGTGGGCCTGTTCGGCTGCACCCTGGCCCG
>JBBSKY010000043.1:0-27337 GCA_038255915.1 Acidimicrobiales bacterium
CTCCAGCACGATCCGGTCCCAGGCCACCCCGAGCAGCCCGAGCGCCAGCGGGCCGTGCTGCGGGGCGCCGCCTCGCTCGGGCTGGGCGCCGTCCTGCCCACCATCGAGCCCCGCCCGGCCACCTTCGACGAGCTGGCGGCGGTCCACGCCCCCGGCTACCTCGACGCCCTGCGGCAGCTGTGCGAGCGGGGCGGCGGGTGGATCGACGGCGACACCGCCGCCGGCCCCCGGTCGTGGGCCGCTGCCTCCCTGGCCGCCGGCGCCGGTCTCGAGGCGGTGGCCCGCCTCCGGGCCGGCGAGGCCGATGCCGCCTTCTGCGCCGTTCGGCCGCCGGGCCACCACGCCACCCCCCGGCGGCCCATGGGCTTCTGCCTGCTGAACAACGTGGCCGTCGCCGCCGCCTCCCTGGCCGGCGGCGGCGAGCGGGTGCTGGTCGTCGACATCGACGCCCACCACGGCAACGGCACCCAAGACGCCTTCTGGGACGACCCCCGGGTGGCCTACGTGTCGTTCCACCAGTGGCCCCTCTACCCGGGCACCGGCGCCCTGGGCGAGGTGGGCGGCGCCCAGGCCCGGGGCCTCACCATCAACGTGCCCTTCCCGCCGGGCACCGAGGGCGACCCCTACCGGGCCGCCGTCGACGACCTCCTGGTACCCCTGGTCGAGCGCTTCCAGCCCACGTGGCTGCTGGTCTCGGCCGGCTTCGACGCCCACCGGGCCGACCCGCTCACCACCCTCGGCCTCACCTCGGGCGACTACGGCGACCTCACCTCCCGCCTCGCCGCCCTGGTCCCGGCCGGCCGGGTGATCGCCTTCCTCGAGGGCGGCTACGACCTGGACGCCCTCGACCGCTGCACCGCCGCCACCGTGGCCGCCCTCGCCGGACACGACCACCGCCCCGAGCCGGTCACCAGCGGTGACCGGGGCCGTGCGGTGGTGGCCGAGGCGGCGAAGGCCCACCGGCGCGCCAGCGGCGACTGACCAGCAGTTGACTTGACGGAACACGACGTGGTGGCGGAGTCCGGGCCTGAGCGCGCAGCCGTTCCGGCCGTACGCTGGAGCGCATCATGTCGCAGTCTCGGATGTCGCCTCGGGCCGCCGGACATGGATCGGCCGGGCCACCCGGCAGAGGGTCCCGCCCGCGATGAGCGACGCCGACGCAGGGCGGGCCAGCGCGCCGGGTCGCAAACCGCACGTGGTCCTGGCCGCCTCAGACGTCGAGTGCTTCGCCTCGCTGCGCCGGCCAGCCACCCGGAGGGAGGAGCGCTACGAGCTGGGTCGAGCCCTGCGGCAGAAGGTGCCCCGTTCGGCGCTGGCCCGGTGGAGCGAGCCGGCCGGCCGCGTCGACCCGGTCCAGCAGGTCCTGGCCATCCACCAAGGGCGGCTGGCCCGGCTGATCCCGGTGCGGGTGGGCCGCATGGTCGCCTCGCCCTACGGGTTCCTGCGGGGCACGGCGGCGATCATGGCCGCCGACTTCGCCGGCCTCCCCGCCACCGGGATCACCCCGGTGATCTGCGGTGACGCCCACCTCGGCAACTTCGGCTTCTACGCCTCGCCCGAACGTGAGCTGGTCTTCGACCTCAACGACTTCGACGAGGCCCACCCGGGCGCCTGGGAGTGGGATCTGCGCCGGCTGGTGGCGAGCATCTGGGTGGCGGGCCGGCATAACGGGGCGTCGGAGCCATCGTGCAAGCATGCGGTCGCCGGCTGCGTCGACGCCTACCGCCGGCAGCTGGCCGACCTCGCCGAGCAGCCGTTGCTGGCCCGCTCCTACGAGTGCCTGGACCTGGACCGGCTGCGGCTGAAGACGACGGAGACGAGCCTGTGCAAGGAGGTCAAGCGGGCTGCCAAGCGGGCCCGAGGGCGCACCAGCGACAGGGCGCTCCCCCGCTTCACCGAAGCCGAGGGCCGCAACCGTCGCATCTGCGAGGAACCCCCGCTGATCACCCGCCCGTCGGACGAGGAGTACGAGCGGGTCGCCGAGGCGCTCGACGCCTACCTGGAGACGCTGCCGCCGCACTGGGGCCGCATCGTGGGCGGGTACCGCCTCGTCGACATCGCCCACAAGGTGGTTGGGGTCGGCTCGGTCGGCCTGCGGGCCTACCTGGCGCTGTGCGAGGGCAGCAGCCCGGACGACGTGATCTTCCTCCAGCTCAAGCAGGCCCGCCGGTCGGTCGTCGCCCGCTACGTCCACGGTGACTCCGCCTGGCACGACCACCAGGGCCGCCGGGTCGTCGAGTACCAGCAGGCCCTGCAGACCGTCAGCGACCCGCTGCTCGGATGGGCCACCATCGGTGAGCACCAGTACTACGTGCGCCAGTTCCGCAACATGAAGGGCGCCATCACCATCGACGGGATCAACGCTCCGGCCCTAGCCGACTACGCCGGCATCTGCGGGCTGCTGCTGGCCAAGGGCCACGCCCGCACCAGCGGCGCGTCCATGATCGCCGGCTACATCGGCAGCTCAGACAAGCTGGCCCGGGCGATGGGCCACTTCGCCCGGGCCTACGCCGACCAGACCGAGCGGGACCACCGGGCGTTCGCCTCGGCCGTGGCCCGCGGCCTGCTCTCCTCCGACTGACCCGCCTCCGAGCGCTGCAGGCGAAGCCCAGAGGGGTCGTCTGAGTAACGGCGGCAGAACGGCCAACAACTGATCCATCAACGCGGGTTAGGGGAAGCACCCTGGGGGTCTTTCGAGGGTGGCTGGACCCCAGAGAGGTCGGAACGGGAACTCGGTAGCCGTCGTCGAGCTTTCCCGGCCTCCCGAGGACGGCTTCCCTGTTGTTGGAACCGCGTTCGGCGAGATAGGCCCTGACCCGCACGACGTTAGAGGAAGCCCATGGCCGCTGTGCTTCCTCTAAGGATGCTTAGAGGCACCGTTGTTGGCCACTTTGGCGCCGTTACTCAGACGACCCCGGGACGCAGACCCCGCCGGGCCCGGCCCACGGTCAGCGTCCGAGGGGGCGGGCCGGCGGCAGGCCGGTGCGGGAGACGGCGACCGGGGGCGGCCAGGCGATGGGCTCCTGCCCGTCGGGCTCGGGCTCCTGGTCGACGATGGCGACCGGAACCGGGGCGTCGCCCGGGGGCGGTCTCTCCGATGGGTCGTCGGGGGGCTCGGCGTCGCGGGCGGCCAGGTCACGGCACAGCCGATGGGCCACCAGGCCGGCTGCGACCGGCACCACGAACAGCGAGACCCGAATCGACCAGATCAGCTTGTTGACCGAGAGGCCGAACTCGGTGGCGAGCACGTCGCTGCCGCCGGCCAGGAACAGCACGGCGTAGAAGGCGAGGGTGGCCACCCCGAGGGCGGTGCGCATGGGCCGGTCGCGGGGGCGGTCGAGGAGGTGGTGCTCGTCCCGGTCCTTGGTGAATCGGGCCTCGAGGAACGGCCAGGCGTAGAGCAGCCCGAAGGTCAGGCCCGGGAGCAGCACCCCGGCGAAGAACGGGTTGGGTAGCTCGAAGCCGAAGGCCCGCACCTCCCAGGCCGGCATGGCCCGCAGCGCCCCCTCGAGCCAGCCGATGTACCAGTCGGGCTGCGACGCGGCGCTCACCTCCGACGGCTCGAACGGTCCGTAGATCCAGATGGGGTTGATCTGGGCCAGGCCGCCGAGGGCGGCCAGCACCCCGGTGGTGAGGAAGAACAGCCCGCTCGCCTTCACCGCGTACGTGGGCCAGATGCGCTCGCCCACCACGTTGTCCTCACGCCGGCCCGGGCCGCGGAACTGGGTGTGCTTCTGGTGCACGACCATGCTGAGGTGCAGCACCAGGAGCCCGATGATCATGGCGGGCACGACGAGGATGTGCAGCACGAAGAAGCGCTCGATGATGTCGGGACCGGGAAACTCGCCACCGAAGAGCAACGAGGTGATCCACGTGCCGATGACCGGGATCGACAGCACGATCGAGTAGGCGATGCGCAGCCCTGTGCCCGAGAGCTGGTCGTCGAGCAGCGAGTAGCCGGTGAAGCCGTTGCCGATGCCGAGGAGGAGCAGGGTGACGCCAACGATCCAGTTCAGCTCCCGTGGTCGCCGGAAGGCGCCGGTGAAGAAGACCCGGGCCAGGTGCACGACCATGGCGGCGACGAAGACCAGGGCCGCCCAGTGGTGCATCTGGCGCATCACCAGCCCGGCCCGCACGTCGAAGCTGAGCTCGACCGCCGAGCGGTAGGCCCGGGTCATCTCCACGCCCCGCAGGGCCTCGTAGCTGCCCTCGTAGGTGGTCTCGGCCTGGCTGGGCTTGAAGAAGAACGTGAGGTAGGTGCCGGTGAGGAGCAGGACGACGAATGAGTAGAGGGCCACCTCGCCGAGGAGGAATGACCAGTGGTCGGGGAAGACCTTGCGCAGCGTGGTCCGGGCGATCCGGGCCAGGCCCAGCCGATCGTCGACGAAGGAGCCGGTGCGGGCGACCCTCGAGGGCCGCCTCTCCTCCGCCTCCTCTCCGTCGCTCATCGGGACCGGTCCCAGAACCCGGCGCCGACCGGGCCTTCGAACTCGCCCGTGGCCACCAGGAAGCCCTCGTCGTCGACCCCGAGGGGCAGCTGGGGAAGGGCCCGGGTGGCGGGGCCGAAGACCGGGCGGGCGCCGGCCAGCACCTCGAAGGTGGACTGGTGGCAGGGGCACAGGAGCAGGTGCTCCTCGGCCTCGTAGAGCCCGACGGGACAGCCTGTGTGGGTGCACAGCTTGGAGTACGCCACCACCGGCCCGACCGTCCACTCCAGCTTCGCCGGCTCGGTGAACAGCGACTCGTCCTCGACCCGGATGAGCAGCGTGGACGAGTCGGCCTCGTCCTCATGGCCCTCGGGCCAGACCGTCAGGACGCCGGCAATCGGGATGTCCTCGGGTCGCACGGGCTCCTTCTCGGCGGTGACCAGGCGGCGGCCGGGCGCCATGCCCGTGGTGAACAGGCCCCGACCGGGGCGGGGCCCGAGCGAGCGGATGGGGAACACCAGGGCCAGGCCCAGGGCGCCGAGCCCGCCGGTGATGAGCCCCACGATCAGTCGGCGGCTGCCGATGGCCTCCTCCCCCCGCTCGAGCTCGGTGGTGAACGCGGCCACGTCCTCGGGCTCGGACCCGAGAGGCTTGCGGGCCTCCTCGGCCTCGTCGTCCGGCAGCATCCGCTGGGCCCAGATCACCAGGCCGACGCCGATGCCGAGGAGCGACACGGCCAGGAGCACCCCCTCGAGCTGGGCCTGGCCGCCCGTGGCGTAGACCACGGCCAGCCCGAGGCCGGCCAGGATGCTGAGGGACAGGGCGACGACGATGCCGAGGTAGGCCTGGCGCGTGGCCGGGCGGGCGTGGCGCGAGGGGTCCGGCGTCATGCCCGCCGCCGTCCCGCCCGCTTGGCCCCGATCCAGACCGTGGCCGCGAGGCAGGCGCCCATCCCGAACACCCAGCCGACGAAGCCCTCGGCAACGGCCCCGGCCCCGCCCAGCCGGCCCCCGCCGGGGGTGGGGGCCTCCTGCAGGAACTCGACGTAGCGCACGAGCGATGCCACCTCCTCGTCATCCAGGATCTCCGGGCCGAACAGGGGCATGTTGCCCGGTCCGACCCGCACGGCTGCGGCGATCTGCCGAGCCTTCGCCTCGGTCAGCGGCGGGGCGTACCCGCCGTAGCTCAGGGCGCCGCCGATCCCCGCCGCACTGTGGCAGGCCGCGCACTGGGACCGGTAGATCACCCCGCCCTGGGCCAGGTCACCGGTCGAGGGGTCGACCTCGGGGACGGGCGGCCCGTCGCCCAGCGAGGCGACGTAGGCGGTGAGCAGCTCGATCTCCTCCGGGCCGTAGGCCGGGTCCTTGCGCGTGGGCTGGTCGTCGGCGGCCAACGGCATCCGCCCGGTGCTCAGGTAGTAGTAGGCGGCGGCGGCGCCCGAGCGCTCGAGGGTGGGGCCCCGGTCGGTGCCCCGGCCGTCGAGGCCGTGGCAGCTGGAGCAGCCCGTGACGAACAGCTGGCGCCCCGCCTCCGCTGGCGCGACCGGCCCCTGCTGGCGGACCTGGGCGCCGGCTCCCAGCACCGGCCAGAGCGCGAGCGCCAGCGCCAGCGCGCTTCCCACCGCCCAGAGCACCGGTCGCCGCATCGTGGCCCTCAGCGCACCAGGTAGAGGGTGGCGAACATGGCCACCCACACCACGTCGACGAAGTGCCAGTAGAAGATGGCCACGCTCATGGTGTCGGCCAGAGGCGCCTTGCTCGTGCGCCCCGTGGCCACGACCAGGAGGGCGCCCAGGAGGAACAGCCCGCCGAGCACGTGGGCGCCGTGGAAGCCGGTCATCAGGTAGAAGAGCGAGCCATAGGCGTGGTCGGTGGCGGTGAACTCGAGGGCGGCGTATTCGAGGCCCTGGTTGACCAGGAAGGCGGCCCCGAGCACGATCGTCACCAGGGTCCACCGGCGGGTGCCCCGCTCGTCGCCGGCCTCGGCCCGGTGGCCGGCCAGGTGCACGGTGGCGCTGGAGGCGACGAGCAGGGCGGTGAACACCCCGGCCCGGGCGGTGCCGAGCTCGACCCCCTCGGGCGGCCACTCGGAATCGGCCCCCCGAAGGAAGTAGTAGGCGGCGAACAGGCCGCTGAAGAACATGAGCTCCGACGCCAGCCACACCACCATGCCGATGCGCACGAGAGACGGAGAGGCGGTGCTTCCCGCCGGTGCATCGGGGGCCGCCGCCGGCTCGTTCGCTGCGCTCACCTTGCCTGCGCCGGTGGCCTCCTCCTGAGTGCTCATCTGGCCTCGGCCGTGGCGGCCAGGCGGTCGAGGCGGCGGTCGTTGCGAGAGGCCTCACGTTCGTCGGCGGCCATCCACTGGTGCAGCACCAGCCCGGCGCAGACCAGCCCCACCAGCTCGCCGGCGGCCCAGAGGACCCCTCCGCCGGAACGCTGGTCGGCGAGCGCTTCCTCGGCACCGAGGGCCCGCCCGTACCACCCGCCGGCCAGGAGCCGGTCGCCGCTCAGGATGGCCAGCCCCAGGACGGCGTGGAGGGGGAGGGTGAGGAAGACCGCCAGGAGCCGGACGGGGTGGGGCGGCCGGGCGGCCACCGGGTCGACGGCCACGACGGGCCACAGGAAGATGACCCCGGCGGCCACGAAGTGGAGGTGGACGCCGGCGTGGACCAGCTCGTTGCGCAGGGACAGCCCGAGCAGCGGTGAGAAGTAGAGGGCGAACAGCGAGCCGCCGAAGAGGACCAGGCCCACCAGCGGATGGGCCAGGACCCGGGCCACCCGGTGGTGGAGGAGGCGGCGCAAGCAGGCGGTGGTCGTCGAGCCGCCCGCCTGGAGCGCCAGCGTCAACGGGGCGGCGAGGGCCAGGAGGAGGGGGCCCACCATCCCGAGCAGCAGGTGCTGGCCGGCGTGGGCGCTGAAGCGGGTGTCGGCGCCGGCGGCGAGAGGCCCCTGGGTGGCCACCAGCACGGCGAGGAGCCCGAGGGCGAACAGCGTGGTGCGGGAGGCGGGCCAGGCCCGGCCCCGGGCGGCCATGCGCCGGGCGCCCGCTCCGTAGAGCAGGGCGGCGGCCACCACGGGTAGGAGGGCGACCGGGTCCAGCCCGAGGTCGCTTCCGACCCCGATGAGCCCGCTACCGCTGGGCGGCACGGCTCCCCCACCGCTCCGGCGGCCCATCCCCGTTCACCGCCGCTCACCCTAGGCCTCTCCCCCGCCCGGGGTCGGGCTGCCCCCTGATCCGACCCGCCGGATGTCGTGTGGGACGGGGTCCGACGTGGCATGGTCAGCAGATGGACCTGGGGGGATGGATCCGATCGAGGCCGCTCTACCGGCAGGCCACGGGCAACGACCCGTCCGGCCGGGGCACGGCCGTGCGATCGGGCCGCACCGAGGAGATGCGGCCCCGCACCGCCGACGCCGACTCGGTGGCCCGCTCGGTGTGCCCCTACTGCGCCGTCGGGTGCGGGCAGAACGTCTACGTCAAGGACGGCCAGGTCACCCAGATCGAGGGCGACCCGGCCAGCCCCGTCTCCCGGGGCCGGTTGTGCCCAAAGGGCTCGGCCAGCAAGAGCCTGGTGCAGAGCCCGCAGCGCCTGACCACCGTGCGCCACCGGCGCCCCTTCGCCACCGAGTGGGAGGACCTCGACCTGGAGGTGGCCCTGGACATGATCGCCGACCGGGTGGTGGCCGCCCGCCGCGACACCTGGGAGGGCACCGACGCCGACGGTCGCCCCCTCAACCGGACGAGGGCCTTCGCCAGCCTGGGCGGGGCGACGCTCGACAACGAGGAGAACTACCTCATCAAGAAGCTGTTCACCGCCCTCGGAGCCATCCAGGTGGAGAACCAGGCCCGCATCTGACACTCGGCCACCGTCCCCGGTCTGGGGACCTCGCTCGGTCGGGGCGGCGCCACCAACCCCCAGCAGGACCTGGTCAACGCCGACTGCATCGTCATCCAGGGCTCGAACATGGCCGAGGCCCACCCCGTCGGCTTCCAGTGGGTGATCGAGGCCAAGCTGCGGGGCGCCAAGGTCATCCACGTCGACCCCCGCTTCACCCGCACCAGCGCCCTGGCCGACATCTTCGTGCCCATCCGGGCCGGCACCGACATCGCCTTCCTCGGCGGCATCGTCAACCACATCCTGAGCAACGACCTGGACTTCCGCGAGTACGTGGTGGCCTACACCAACGCCGCCACCATCCTCAGCGAGGGCTTCGTCGACACCGAGGACCTGGATGGCCTGTTCTCCGGCTTCGACCCCGCCACCCGCACCTACGACGAGTCGACGTGGCAGTACGCCGAGGTAGGGGATGACACCGAGCGAGACGAGACGCTGGAGCACCCGCGCTGCGTCTTCCAGGTCCTGAAGCGCCACTTCGCCCGCTACACCCCCGAGATGGTCGAGCGCGTGTGCGGGGTGGGGCCCGAGCAGCTCCTCGAGGTGGCCGAGGCGTGGGTGGCCGGCTCGGGGCGGGAGCGCACCACCACGCTGGTGTACTCGGTGGGCTGGACCCAGCACAGCACCGGGGTGCAGTACATCCGGACCGGGGCCATCCTCCAGCTGCTGCTCGGCAACATCGGCCGGCCGGGCGGGGGCATCCTGGCCCTGCGGGGCCATGCCAGCATCCAGGGCTCGACCGACATACCGACCCTGTTCAACCTGCTGCCGGGCTACCTGCCCATGCCGCACGTCGGCCAGCACGACACCTTCGACGCATGGGTCGGCGCCATCGGCCACGGCGGGCAGAAGGGCTACTGGGGCGGCGCGCCCGCCTACGCCACCAGCCTCCTCAAGGCGTGGTGGGGGGACGCGGCCACGGCCGACAACGACTTCGCCTACGGCCACCTGCCCCGCATCAGCGGCGACCACGGCACCTACCGCCAGGTGCTCAACATGATCGACGGGAAGATCAAGGGCTACTTCCTCCTGGGCCAGAACCCGGCCGTCGGCTCGGCCCACGGCAAGGCCCAGCGCCTCGGGATGGCCAACCTCGACTGGCTCGTGGTGCGCGACCTGTTCGAGATCGAGAGCGCCACCTTCTGGAGGGACGGCCCCGAGGTGGCCACCGGCGAGATCGTGCCCGAGGAGTGCCGCACCGAGGTGTTCCTGCTGCCCGCCGCCTCGCACGTGGAGAAGGAGGGCACCTTCACCCAGACCCAACGGATGCTGCAGTGGCGAGAGAAGGCCGTCGAGCCGCCCGGCGACTGCCGCTCCGAGCTGTGGTTCACCTACCACCTGGGTCGGCTGGTGCGCGAGCGGCTGGCCGGCTCGACCGACCCGCGGGACCGTCCGCTGCTCGACCTCACCTGGGACTACCCGGTCCACGGCCCCACCGCCGAGCCCAGCGCCGAGGCCGTGCTGCGCGAGATCAACGGCTTCGAGGTGGCCAGCGGCCGACCCCTGTCGGCCTCGACCGAGCTGGCTTCCGACGGGTCCACCGCGGCCGGCTGCTGGATCTACACCGGGGTCCTGTCCGGCGGGGTGAACCAGGCCGCCCGCCGCACCTCCCGCCACGATCAGGACGAGGTGGCCGCCGAGTGGGGCTGGGCGTGGCCGGCCAACCGGCGCATCCTCTACAACCGGGCCTCGGCCGACCCGCAGGGCCGCCCGTGGAGCGAGCGCAAGGCCTACGTGTGGTGGGACGAGGCCGAGGCCCGCTGGACCGGCAAGGACGTGCCCGACTGCCAGGTCGACAAGCCGCCGTCCTACCGGCCGCCCGTCGGCGCCACCGGGCCCGACGCCCTGGCCGGCGACGACCCGTTCATCATGCAGGGCGACGGCAAGGGGTGGCTTTTCGTGCCCAGCGGCCTGATTGACGGCCCCCTGCCCACCCACTACGAGGCGGCCGAGTCACCGGTGCACAACCCGCTCTACGGCCAGCAGAGCAACCCGACCCGGATGGTCTACGAGCGGGCCGACAACCCCCGCCACCCGAGCCCCTCGGAGGGGGACGCGTCGGTGTTCCCGTTCGTGTTCACCACCAGCCGCCTCACCGAGCACCACACCGCCGGGGCCATGAGCCGCAACCTCGGGTACCTGTCCGAGCTGCAGCCGGCCATGTTCGTCGAGGTGTCGCCGGCCCTGGCCCGTGAGCGGAGGCTCGACCACCTGGGCTGGGCCACCATCGTCACGGCCCGGTCGGCCATCGAGGCCCGGGTCCTGGTCACCGAGCGGCTGCGGCCGCTGCGGGTGGAGGGGCGGACCATCCATCAGGTGTGGCTCCCCTACCACTGGGGCGTCGGCGCGGCGCTCACGTCCGGCGACTCGGCCAACGACCTCATCGGCGTGTCGCTCGACCCGAACGTCCTCATCCAGGACTCCAAGGTCGGCACCTGCGACGTGCAGCCTGGCCGGCGGCCGACCGGCCCCGCCCTGCTCGAGCTGGTGGCTCGCTACCGGGGGCGGGCCGGCGTGGTCCAGGCGACGCCCGAGCGGATCGTCACGGCCAGGCCGCGGTGACCCGCTTCCCCCCGCCCTGCGACCCGGCGGTCGAAGCCGGCTACCCCGAGCCGCCGGCCCGGGTCGGGTTCTTCACCGACACCAGCATCTGTATCGGCTGCAAGGCGTGCGAGGTGGCCTGCAAGGAGTGGAACGGCGTCCCGGTGGACGGCCTAGAGCTGCTCGGGATGTCGTACGACAACACCGGGGCGCTCGGCGCCAACACCTGGCGCCACGTGGCCTTCATCGAGCAGCGGGTGCCGGCCGGCGCCGCCACCGGCCAGGACAGCGTCCGCTGGCTGATGTCGTCCGACGTGTGCAAGCACTGCACCCACGCCGCCTGCCTGGACGTGTGCCCCACCGGGTCGCTGCTGCGCACCGAGCTCGGCACCGTCGTGGTGCAGGACGACATCTGCAACGGCTGCGGCTACTGCATCCCGGCCTGCCCCTACGGGGTCATCGACCAGCGCCGCTCGCCAGCCGGAGACCGGAACGTGGGGCTCGCCCAGAAGTGCACGCTCTGCTACGACCGCATCGGCGGCGGCCTCGAGCCGGCCTGTGCCACCGCCTGCCCCACCGACTCCATCCAGTTCGGCCCCCTGGACGAGCTGCGCCAACGGGCGGCTGAGCGGGTCGCCACCCTGCACGCGGCCGGGGTCACCGACGCCCGCCTCTACGGCGAGGACCCGGGCGACGGCGTGGGCGGCACCGGCTCGGTGTTCCTCCTCCTCGACGAGCCCGAGGTGTACGGCCTGCCCCCCGACCCGGTGTGCACCACCCGCGACCTACCCGCCATGTGGAGGCGGGCTGGCCTGGCCGCCGCCGCCATGGTCACGCTCGTGGCGGCGGCATTCCTCGGGCCGCCGCGGTGAGCGGTGCGCGGTGCGCTGTGAGCGGAACGAGCGCCGCCGGCTCGGACCCGGGCGGCGACGTGAACGCGAGGGGCGAAGCGCCGGCGACCGACTCGTACTACGGGCGTCCGATCATCAAGGCACCCGTGTGGCAACACGACATCACCGTCTACCTGTTCACCGGCGGCCTGGCCGCCGCTTCGTCGCTCCTGGCGGCGGGCGCCGACCTCACCGGTCGGACCGCCCTCCGTCGGGGATCCCGGCTGACCGCGCTCGCCGCCTTGTCGGCCTCGGCAGGCCTGCTCATCCACGACCTCGGCCGGCCCAGCCGCTTCGCCAACATGCTGCGGGTCTTCAAGCCCACCTCGCCCATGTCGATGGGTACGTGGATCCTGACCGCCTACGGACCGCTGGCCGGGCTGGCCGCCATCACCGAGCTGTTCGGCGCCCTCCCCGACGGTCGCCTGCGGGCGGCCGGGCCCAAGGCCGGCCGGGCCGCTGGTCTGGGGGCCGCCGCCCTGGCCCCGGCCCTGGCCACCTACACCGCCGTCCTCCTGGCCGACACCGCCGTCCCCGCCTGGCACGAGGCCCACCGCCACCTCCCCCTGTTGTTCGCCGGCAGCGCCCTGGCCAGCGGCGCCGGCGCCGGCCTGCTCGTGGCCCCCACCAGCCAGACCGGGCCCGTCCGGCGCCTCGCCTTGGCCGCCACCGCGCTGGAGCTGACTGCCACCAGCGTGCTTGAGCACCGCCTCGGCCGGCAGAGCCAGGCGTACCGGGCGCCCGGCCCGGCCCGCCTCCTCCGCCTGGCACGCGGTCTCGGCATCGCCGGGGTGGTGGCGGCGATCGCCGGACGCCGCAGTCGGCCCCTGTCGGCGGTGGCCGGCGCCGCCCTGCTGGCCGGATCGGTGTGCTCCCGCTTCGGCGTCTACCAGGCCGGCCTGGTCTCGGCGGCCGACCCGGCATTCACCGTCCTCCCCCAGCGGGAGCGCCTGGAACGGCCTCGGGAACCCTCGGGTCGCGCCGGACGATGACCTGCCGAAAGCCCTTGACACCAAGTGGGGCTCGGCTATCTTCCCTGCAGGCAGGCAAGCTCTAGGAGGCGGCGTGGCAGGCGTGGAACTAGGCGGATCAGGCGGGCCGGAGTCGGGTCTCTCCGACCAGACGGGCGAGTTCACAGGCCGGTACCTCGTGGTGTTCAGCGACGAGGTCCAGGGCGACGTGGCGGCAACCAGCGCGACGATGCGGTCGGTCGCCGGCATCTCCAACATGGCCAGCACCCGCGACTTCGCTGGCGGTGCCGCCGACCCCGATGCCACGGGCGATGCCGACGCGATGCTGTTCGCCGAGCTGGGCGTCGCGGTCGTCTCCGCCGAGTCGGCCGGGGGCGGCGCCGTCGGCGCCCTGAACGCCGACCACCGCATCCTCAGCATCGAGCCCGAGCGCATCCTCTACGCCATCGAAGACCACCCGCTCTCCCTCGAGTACGTGCGCGGCTACCGGGACGCGGTCGCCAACCTGTACGAGCAGCTCAGCGGGGACTGCGAGGCCGGCACTGAGGCGGGCATCGCCGCAGCCCTCGCCGACAACGCCGGCCTCACCTGGGGGTTGCAGGTCACCCGTGCTTCCACCTCGCCCAGGACCGGCGTGGGCATCCACCTCGCCGTCCTCGACACCGGGTTCGATCTGGCCCACGCCGACTACCTCGGTCGTCCCGTCCTGTCCCAGTCGTTCGTGGCCGGCCAGGCCGTGCAGGACGGCCACGGCCACGGCACCCACTGCGTCGGCACATCCTGCGGGCCGAAGAGCCCGGCGAGCGGCGGCCGACGCTACGGCGTCGCCACCGACGCCGGCATCCTCGTCGGCAAGGTGCTCAGCAACCAGGGATCGGGGTCGGATTCCAACATCCTGGCCGGCATCAGCTGGGCCCTCGCCAACGGCGCCAACGTGATCTCGATGTCGCTCGGCGCCAACGTCCAGCAGGTCTCGCAGGCCTACGAGACAGTCGGTCGGCGGGCGCTGCAGGCGGGGAGCCTCATCATCGCCGCCGCCGGCAACAACGCCGGCCGGGCAACTGGCAACAACGGCTTCGTGGGCATTCCGGCCAACAGCCCGTCCATCATGGCGGTGGCCGCCGTCGACGCGGACTACCGGATCGCCAACTTCTCGGCTCGCTCCAACCCGGTGACCGGCGGCAAGATCGACATCGCCGGCCCTGGCGTCGCGGTGTACTCGTCGTGGCCGATGCAGGTCGCGCCCAACCGCTACCACACCATCTCCGGCACGAGCATGGCCACCCCCCACGTCGCCGGGCTCGCCGCGTTGCTCAGCGAGGCGACCGGCGCTTGTGGCGCCAAGCTGTGGGCCAAGCTCACCCAGACCGCTCGACCGCTGCGGCTCTCCTCTGCCGACGTCGGAGCCGGGTTGGCGCAGGCCCCCCAGTAGCCTCGCGGCCATGCGGGAGAAGATCACGGTCACGGTCGACGACGCCCACCTCAGCCAGGTCAGGAGCCTGGCCGACCAGCTCTCGTCGGCGGGCATGGATGTCGAACAGGTCCTCGGCGAGGTCGGCATCATCACCGGGTCCGCGCCCTCAGAGCGACGAGCGGCGCTCGAGGGGCTGGCTGGGGTCAGCGCGGTCGAGAGCGAGAACAGCTTCCAGCTGCCCCCCTCCGACTCCGAGCTTCAGTAGCGAGACCAGCGTGTTCAAGGAGTTCAAGTCCTTCGTCCTGCGGGGCAACGTCGTGGAGCTGGCCGTGGCCCTGGTCATCGGCGCTGCCTTTGCCAACGTGGTCACGGCCGTGGTCGACCTCCTCACCAACATCCTGGCCATCCCCGGCAAGACCGACTTCTCCGAGCTGCAGTTCACGATCGGTGGCGGGGTGTTCAAATACGGCGCCCTGCTCAATGCCGTCATCGTGTTCCTGACCGTCGCCGCCGTCATCTTCTTCCTGATCGTGCGTCCCCTGAACAAGCTGGCCGAGCGCCGTCGGGCCGGGGCCGAGCCCGCCCCCGAGGCCCGCCCCGACGACGTGCTGCTCCTCGAGGAGATACGCGACCTGCTCCGGGCCCAGCAGGCCGGCTCCCGGCGCCGACCGGTGGCAGCCCCCGAGGCGGCGGCGAAACCACCGGCCGAGCCTCAGGTGTAGGCGGCGGCCTGGATCCGGTAGAGGTCGGCGTACTGGCCGTTGCGGGCCAGCAGCTGCTGGTGGGTGCCGACCTCGGCCACCCGGGCCCCGTCGAGCACCACGATCAGGTCGGCCATGCGCACGGTGGAGAAGCGGTGCGACACCAGGATGGTGATGCGCCCGGCGTGGGCGTCGGCGCCGGCCTCGGCCCGACCGCCCTGGACGGCGGCGGCGTAGCGCTCGAACAGGGCGTGCTCGGTCTCGGCGTCGAGGGCGGCGGTGGGCTCGTCGAGGATCAGCACCATCGGGTCGTCGCGCAGGAAGCCCCGGGCCAGAGCCAGCTTCTGCCACTGGCCGAACGACACCTCGGCCCCCTCGGGCCAGGTGGGGCCGAGCTGGGTCTCGAGGCCGTCGGGGAGGCGCTCGACCACCTCCGCGGCACCGGCCCGCTCGACGGCGGCGTCCACCGCGGCCATGTCGTCCATCCGCGGCTCGTCACCGAGCCCGATCGAGTGGCGGGCCCGCAGCTCGAACCGGAAGAAGTCCTGGAAGGCTCCGGCCAGCCGGAGGCACCAGTCCTCAGCGGGCATGCGGGCCAGAGGCCTCCCGTCGACCAGGATCTGGCCTGACGTGGGTTCGTAGAGCTTGCACAGCAGCTTGACCAGGGTCGACTTGCCGGCGCCGTTCTCGCCGACGACGGCGACGACCGAGCCGGCCGGCAGCTCGACAGTGACGTCCTCGAGCACCAGGCGGTCGGTGCCGGGGTAGGCGAAGCAGACGTGGTCGAACGTGATCCCCCGGTGGAGGCGGTCGGGGACCGGCTCGTCGGCGTCGGCCTGCAGCGAGGTGGCGTAGTCCTCGAGCCAGGCCATGCGGCGGGAGCCGTCCAGCCAGATGCCCCGCAGAAAGCCGATCTCGCCGACCGTGGCGCCGATGTAGGACGAGAGCCGGGAGCCGGCGGCGAGGATCAGCAGGACGTCGCCGGGCGGGGCGTCGAGCCCCGAGGAGACGAACACCACCGCCCCCACGTAGGCCAGGCCGAAGACGGCCCAGCCCAGAGCGTGCCACAGGGCGCTGCCCCAGCGGGCGGCCGCCACCGGGCCGTACCACCGCTCCCAGGCCTGGCGGCGCTCGGTGGTGAGCCGGCCACCGATCCCGGTGACCCGCACCTCCTTGCCGGGCGGTGCGGTGGTGGCCGTGAGGAACAGGTGCTTGGCCAGCCGGTCGGACTGCGCACCCTGCTCCTGGGCGGCCCGCTCCACCGCCGGCCGCCACGATGAGGTGGCCACCGTGGGCAGGGCGAACAGCGCCAGCAGGACCAGGGCCGGGTGGATGGAGGCCAGCAGCCCGACGGTGACGCCCAGGCGCAGGATCCACCCACAGGTGGAGAACACCGACATGTACATGTGGTCGAGGACGAAGACGTGGTCGCGCAGCAGCGAGATGCGGTCGAGGTAGGCGGGCTGCTCCTGGTGGGTGATGGTGACGATCGACGCCTGGAGGCCGGCCACATGGGACTCGAGGGCGATGGTGACCTTGTCGCGAAAGTGGCGCTGGACCCGGGTGCTGACCGTGCGCAGGAACCAGGTGGCGGTGGCCGACAGGCCGAGGCCGATGGCCGCTGTGCGCAGCAGGCCCTGGTCGCGCTCGAGCACGCCCTGTCCCAGCAGCTTGAGCCACAGGGCCAGGAGGGCATCGGGCAGTGCCGCCAGCAGGGCCAGCACCAAGGCGACGACCAGCAGGCCGGGCTCGTGCTGGTACCCGAGCTTGAGGGCCCGCCACATCGACGACAGGGAGGGGGGCAGCTCGCTCGGCCCGCCGGGGAGGGGCGGTGCGGCCGACTCAGGAGAGAACGTCAAGTGACGCCTCCTCCTCGTCGGCCTCGCCGGTGGCGAAGCGCTGGGCCTGCAGCCGGAACATGGTGGCGTAGCGCCCGTTGCGGGCCAGCAGCTCGTCGTGGGTGCCCAGCTCGACCACCCGGCCCTGCTCCAGCACGCAGATGCGGTCCGCCTGGCGGACGGTCGAGAAGCGGTGGGAGATGAGGATGGTGGTGGCCCCCCTTGTGGCGGCCAGGATCCGCTCGAAGATCTCGGCCTCGCCCCGCACGTCGAGCTGGGCGGTGGGCTCGTCGAGCAGCACCAGCCCGGCCCCCTGCTGGACGGCGCACAGCACCCGGGCCAGGGCCACCCGCTGCCACTGCCCACCCGACAGGTCGGTCCCCCCGTCGTAGCCCTTGGCCAGCGGCGTGTCGAGGTCGGCCAGGCCGGCCGCCCCGGCCTCGGCCAGGGCGGCCAGGATGACCTCGTCGGGCGCCCTGCCGGGGGCCACGTTGTCGCGCAGGGGCAGCTCGAAGCGGATGAAGTCCTGGAACACCGCCGTGACCCGGCTCCGCCAGCCCTCGACCGCCATCGACCGCAGGTCGACCCCGTCGACCTCGACCGACCCGGCCTGGGGGTCGTACAGCCGGCAGGCCAGCTTGGCCAGGGTGGTCTTGCCGGCGCCGTTCTGGCCGACGATGGCCATCGACGAGCCGGCCGGGATGGTCAGGTCGAACCCCTCCAGCACCGGCGGCCCGCCCTGGGGGTAGGCGAAGGTCACGTCCCGGAACCGGATCTCGCGGGCCGGGCTGCCGGCCGCGGCGGCGGGCGGGTCTGGAGGGGCGGCGAGGGCGCCCTTGGGCCCCATGGCCGCCTCGAGGCGCAGGACGGCGGCCACGGGGGCGGCGGCGCCGTCCATGGCCCAGTTGAGGCCGCCGAAGGCGATCATGCTGGTGCCGACGGCGGCCTGGGCGAAGACCACCACCGAGCCGAGGCCGAGCCGGCCGCCGCTGACGGCGCCGGCCAGCGACCAGAACACCACGACGTTGGCGGCGGCGATGAGCAGGAGGCTCCAGATGACCGGCTTCTCCCGCAACCGGGTGGCCCGGTGCTGCAGGTCGAACAGCTGGCGGCGGCGGGTGATGAACCGGTCGATGGTCCACCCGGCCAGCCCGAACAGGCGCAGCTCCTTTGCCGCCGGCGGGTCGACGGCCAGCTTGTAGGCGTACTCGGCGTGGCGCTGCGCCTCGCGGACGTCGTCGGTGTTGCGGTCACGCCAGATCGAGCTCTCCCGCAGCAGCCAGTGGGTGGCCAGCCAGGCCCCGCCCAGCAGGAGCGGCGCCCACCAGGCGTAGGCGGCCAGCACCACCGCGGAGGCGACCCCGCCGACGCCCTCGACCAGTCCGCCGGCGATGAAGTCGACGTTCATGTACATCGGCGGCCCGGTCATCCCGAAGTCGAACTCGCGGGCGACGGTGAGGTCGCTGGTCAGCTCGGGGTCCTCGAGGTGGCCCATACCGGGCGGCCCGACGCAGGACTCGGTCAGCCGGTCGTACAGCCAGGCCGACACCCGGCTGCCCAGGTTGGCGCTGATGACCTGGTGCAGGGGGGCCAGCACCTGGAGGAGGACGAAGACCACGCCCATCAGGGCCAGCGGGCCGAGGAGGTCACGCCCGTCCTGCACCGCCGCGATCAGCACGCCCATGGCCACGGCGAAGGCGGCGGGCAGGACGCCCCGCAGGACCAGCACGGCCCACCAGGCGACGGCCAGCCGGCGGTCGGCCCGGGGCAGCACGGCGAAGAACTGCCACTCCGCCCGCGCCCGCAGCCGTGTCAGCACGGTCGGAACGATGGCACACCGTCGTGACCACGACACCTGCCGTCGTCCGCCGTTGTGTGCAACAGCCGCCGGCACACCAGGATGGCCGGATGCTCGGCGCCGCATCGTGAAGGTCCTGGTCACCGGGGCCACCGGGTTCGTCGGGTCGCACCTGACCCGGGCCCTGGTTGAGGCGGGCCACGAGGTGCGGGCCATGACCCGGCGGCCCGACGCCTACCACGGCGCCGGCACGCCCGTGCGGGGCGACGTCGCCGACACGGCCAGCCTGCGCCAGGCCCTCGACGGCCAGGACGCCGCCTACTACCTGGTCCACTCGCTCGACTCGGCCGACTTCACCGAGCGGGACCGCCGGGGCGCCGAGGCCTTCGGAGACGCCGCCCACGACGCGAAGCTGCGCCAGGTCGTCTACCTGGGCGGCCTGGGCGACGAGGATGACGAGCTGTCCGAGCACCTGCGGAGCCGGCGTGAGGTCGAGGGCATCCTGTCGGCGCGGGTGCCCACCACGGTGCTGCGGGCCGGCATCGTCATCGGCGACGGCGGCATCTCCTGGGAGATCCTGCGCCAGCTGGTGGCCCGCCTGCCCGTCATGGTCACCCCCCGCTGGGTCCAGACCCGCACCCAGCCGGTGGCCGTCGCCGACGCGGTGGCCTTCCTGGTCGGCGTCCTCGGCCGGGACGAGGCGATCGGTGCCACCTACGACATCGGCGGTCCCGAGCCGATGACCTACGGCGACATGCTGCGGGTGGTGGGGCGCATGCCCGGTGGGGTCCTGCGCCTCATCGTGCCGGTGCCGCTGCTGTCCCCCCGCCTGTCGTCGCACTGGCTGCGCCTCATCACCGACGTCGACCTGGGCACCGCCCGCACCCTGGTCGACTCGATGACCAACGAGGTCGTGGTCCGCGACCACCGCATCGAGGAGCTGACCGGGCACCGGGCCATGCCGTTCCACCAGGCGGCCGAGGCGGCGCTGGCCGACCGGCGCCGCCGCCTCGGCTCCCATGCGACTGCCTGAGATCCTCGCCCGTTCGTCGGCGCCCCAGGAGCTCGAGGCCGAGCCCACGGTTCGGCGGCGCCGGGTCGTGGTCATCGCCACCGTCGTGGTGGGAGCCGCCCTGCTCGGCGGCACCCTGGCCGCCCCCGTCGGCTCTTGGCTGTTCTACGGGTTCGGGGTGCTGGTGGCCGCCACCTGGCTGATCGGTGGCCGGCTGTCCGGCCCGCTCCACCTCGGCCGAAGCGGCGGCCTGGTCGGTGGTGGCCGCGCCGTGGTGGCCCCGTTCGTGCTAGGCGTCGCCCTGTTCGCCGCCTTCGCCGCCGCCTCGCTGGTGGCCCGCCGCCTCCCCTTCCTCGCCGGCGCCGTCGAGAGCGTCCTGGCCCGGGCCGACAGCGGCCCGCGCGCCTTCGTCCTCGCCCTCGCCCTGGTCAACGGGGTGGCCGAGGAGGTGTTCTTCCGCGGCGCCCTCCACTCGGCCTTCGGCCGCCACCGCCCCGTGCTGTGGGGCACCGCCCTGTACGCCCTGGTCACCGTGGCCACCCTCAACCTGGCCCTGGTCGTGGCCGCAGTGGTGATGGGCATCGCCTTCTCCGCCGAGCGCGAGGCCACCCGCGGCGTCCTGGCCCCGATCATCACCCACGTCACCTGGAGCACGCTGGTCCTGTTCCTGCTGCCCCGGTAGCCGGTGATCACGCCAGGCCGCTGATCCCTGTCGGCGACGGCGCCGGCCGGGGACAACGTGACCCAGTGCCGGCGCCTAGGTTGCGCGACGTGATCCCGCTGAAGGACTTCAACCCCACGCGGCGGCGGGCCTGGGCCACGCTCGGCCTGATCGTGGCCTGCGTGCTGGTCTACTTCTGGGTGCAGCCGCCCGCCAGCGGCGCCATGGTCGACCTCAGCGCCAACCGGTTCACCTACTCCAAGGCGGCCATCCCCGAGGAGCTGACCAGCGGCGAGCCCCTGACGGTCAGCGAGGTGTTCGAAGCCAACCCGGCGGCCGCTGCCTCGTGTGAGGGGATCACCGCAACACGGGTGAGGTCTGGCATCCGCCTGACGGGCGACCAGAGCAAGCCGTGCTTCCCCGAGAAGGACGTCTACCTGGCGGTGTTCACCTCGCTGTTCCTCCACGGCTCGGTAGCCCACCTGGCCTTCAACATGCTGTTCCTGTGGATCTTCGGCAACAACCTGGAGGACCGGTGGGGACGGCTCCGCTACCTGCTCTTCTACGTGGGGGCGGGCATCGCCGCCACCCTGGCCTTCGTGCTCACCTCACCGGGCGGGGCGATACCCCTGATTGGCGCCTCCGGGGCCATCGCCGGGGTCATGGGCGCCTACCTGGTGCTGTTCCCCAGGGCCAAGATCCTCGGGCTGCTCGTCATCATCCCCCTCCCCCTGCCGGCCTGGGCCTTCCTCGGCTTCTGGTTCCTCAGCCAGTTCGCGGGCGGCAGCGACGGGGTGGCCTACGCCGCCCACGTCGGCGGCTTCGTGTTCGGCATGGCCGTCGGCGGACTGGTCCGCTCCCTGTCGCCCCGGCCGCCGCAGTACGTCCCCGTCTCCCGCTGAGGATGACGCCTCAGGTGTGGGCGGCGGTCAGCTCGGCGACGATGGTGGCCAGGTCAGAGGCCACCAGGTCCGGGGCGGGGTCAACGCCTTCGGCTGACTGGGCCACGCCGGACAGGACCAGGCCGAAGCGGGCACCGACGGCCGTGGCCATCGCCCCGTCGGTGTCGGGGCGGTCACCGATCAGCCAGGAGACGGGGCCGAGGCGCTCGGCCAGGAGGCGGGCGGCCGGGTCGTTGGGCTTGCCGGCCATCTCGGCCGTGGTCCCCGTGGCGTAGGCCACGCTGGCCACGATGGACCCGCCGCCGGGGATCTCCCCCTTGGAGGTCGGGAACGTGGGATCGGCGTTGGTGCCGATGAGGCGGGCGCCGCCGCGCACGGCCTGGAAGGCGGCGGTCAGTTTCTTGTAGTCGAAGGCGGGGTCGAAGCCGACGACCACGGCGTCGACCTTGCTGCCGTCGGTGACGACGGAGACGCCCCGGGCCGCCAGCGCCTCGGTCACCCCGGGCCCGCCCACCACCAGGGCGGTCGACCCCTCCTCGAGGAGGGAGGCGGCGGCCTGGGCCGAGGAGCAGATGTCGGCCGGCTCGGCGGGCACACCCATCCCCTCCAGCTTGGCGACCATCTCGGCCACGGCGCTGAAGGAGTTGTTGGTGAGGAAGGCGATCCGGTGGCCGACGGCCCGGAGGGCGGCGACGGCGTCAGCCGAGCCCTCGATGGGGCGGCTCCCCCGCCACAGAACGCCGTCCAGATCCAGCACCCACGCCTCGGTCACGGTCGTGCGAGGCTAGACGGGTGCCCCGCTTCGATCCATTTCCCGCCGTCCGCTACTCAGCGACGGCGGGGGACCCGTCCGACCTGGTGGCGCCGCCCTACGACGTGATCGGCCCCGACGAGCGGGCCACGCTCGAGGCCCGGTCCCCGGTGAACGCCGTGCGCCTCGAGCTGCCCGCCGACGGCCACGCCGGGGCGGCAGCGCGGTTCCGGGCCTGGCTGGCCGACGGCACGCTGGCGCGCGACCCCCGCCCCGCCTTCTACCTCTACCGGATGACCGTGGGCGACCGGTCCACCACCGGGGTCCTCGGCGCCCTCGGCCTCGAGTCCCCGGGGCAGGGGATCCTGCCCCACGAGCGGACGACGGCCAAGGACAAGAGCGACCGGCTCGGCATCCTGCGCACCACCCAGGTCAACCTGTCCCCCATCTGGGGTCTGGCCGCCGCCGGCGGGCGCCTGGCCGCCGCCACCCGCCCCGAGGGGCTCGAGCGCCTGGCCCGGGCCGTCGACGACGAGGGGATCGTCCACGAGCTGTGGCGCCTCGACGACCCCGACCGCATGGCCGAGGTGACCGCGGCGGTGGACGCCCAGCCCGTGCTGATCGCCGACGGCCACCACCGCTTCGAGGTGGGCAACGCCCACCGGGCCGACGACGGGGCGGCCGCCGGCGCCCAGGCGATCCTGGCCTACCTGGTCGAGCTGGCCGAGGAGGAGCTGGCCGTCCACCCGATCCACCGCCTCCTGAGCGACCTGCCCGCCGGCGTCACCCTGCCCCCGGCCCTCACCGCATGGTTCCAGATCACCCCGGCCGCCGTCGACCACGCCGAGGAGCTGCCGTCGGCCATGGCCGAGGAGGGGGCCCTCGGGCTGGTCCTGCCCGACGGCCTGTGGCTGGCCCGCCCCCGGGCCACCACCTCAGCCGAAGCGGCCGACGACCTCGACTCGTGCCGCCTCGACGTCGCCCTCGACGCGCTGGCGGCGGCGGGCAAGCCCCTCACCGTCCGCTTCCAGCACGGGGCCGGCATCGTGGCCGACGCCGTGCGCAAGGGCGAGGCCGCCGCCGCCGTCCTTCTCCGGCCGGCGACGGTGGCCCAGATCGCCGCCACCGGGGCCGGCGGCACCCGGATGCCGCCCAAGACCACCTTCTTCTGGCCCAAGCCGAGGACCGGCCTGGTCTTCCGCGAGCTGACCTAGGCCACCGTGACGGAGTCGTCGAGGTAGACGTCCTGCAGGGCGTTGAGCAGGGCGACACCCTCGGCCCGGGGCCGCTGGAAGGCCTTGCGGCCCACGATCAGGCCCATGCCGCCGGCACGCTTGTTGATGACGGCGGTGCGCACGGCCTGCTCGACGTCGCCCTGGCCCTGGCTCTCGCCGCCGGAGTTGATGGTGGGGACCCGGCCCATGTAGGCGTTGGCCACCTGCCAGCGGGTCAGGTCGATGGGGTGTTCGGTCGTGAGGGTGTCGTAGACGAGGGCGTCGGTCTTGCCGTACCCCTTCAGCCGGTTGTAGCCGCCCTGGCGCTCCGGCAGCTTCTGCTTGATGATGTCGGCCTGGATGGTGGCGCCCAGGTGGTCGGCCTGGCCGGTGAGGTCGGCGGCGGTGTGGTCGTCGCCCGCGTCGCTCTTGAAGCCGGGGTTGCGGAGGTAGCACCACAGCACGGTGAACATCCCGAGGCGGTGGGCCTCGGCGAAGGCCTCGGAGACCTCCCGGATCTGGCGGGTCGAGCGGTCGGAGCCGAAGTAGATGGTGGCGCCGACGCCGACGGCGCCCATGTCGCTGGCCTGGCGCACCGAGCCGAACATGACCTGGTCGAACTGGTTCGGGTAGGTGAGCAGCTCGTTGTGGTTGATCTTCACGATGAACGGGATCTTGTGGGCGTAGCGCCGGGCGATGATGCCGAGCGAGCCGAAGGTGGAGACAAAGGCGTTGCAGCCCGCCTCGATGGCCAGCTCGGCCAGGTTGGCCGGATCGAAGTACTGGGGGTTCTTGGCGAAGCTGGCCGCCCCCGAGTGCTCGATCCCCTGGTCGACCGGCAGGATGGAGGTGAAACCGGTCCCCGCCAGGCGACCGGTGTTCAGCAGCAGCTGCAGGTTGCGCAGCACCGGGATCGGCCGATCGCTGTTCGCCAGCACCCGGTCGACGAAGTCGGGTCCGGGGAGGTTCAGCTCCTCCTTGGTGATGCCCTTGCACTGGTGGTTCAACAGGTCATCAGCGTCGGGGCCGAGGAGGGATGCAGTGTCAGCCATGGCGCGGGATGTTACTCCGCCGCGCTCCGCCCGAGCAGGTCTCAGCCCGGGCGCAGGACGCCGACGGCATCGGCCAGGAGCGCAGCAGCCCGCTTGCGCTGGCGGGACGGGATCACCCCGTCGGCCAGCACGTCGGTGCGGCTCACCGTCGCTCCCCCCGCCCGGTAGAAGCGCCGGCGCACCGACCCGACCACCACGACCTCCTCACCGGGCGACCAGCGGCCAGGCTCGGCCGCGGCCGGCGGCGACCACGAGACCGGAACGGTGGTCGCCGACCGGCCTTCCTGGCGAACCGTGAGATCGAGCTCCCACAAGGTGCGCCCGTCAGCCAGCAGGCGGGGCTCAGGAGCTTTGGACAGAGTGCCGCACAGGACGGCCAGGTTGACGGGAGGCATGACGTTCCCTTCGAAGAGCGTGGTGTTCGTGCAACGAGGGGGAGGCTGGCCGCAGTGTGCCAGCCGGCTGTGACACGCTTCTCACGCAACGGTCAGCCGAGGGCCCGGCGGCGCTCGACGACGTCAACGAACTCGGGGTCATGGCGGGAGACCCGTTCGAACAGGTCTCTGGCCCTTGGCACCTCGCCGACTCGCTCGTAGAGGTCGGCCAGGGCGTACCACAGGCGCAGGTGGTGGTCCTCGGGGTGCTTGGCTGACAGGCGCCCCTGCTCGAGCAGGGCGATGGCCTCGCCCAGACGGCCCTGATCAGCCAGGCTGCCGGCGGCCACGATGCGACCTTCGGCCACCGTGGCCGGGTCCTCGGAGGCAACCCGGATCTCCTCCCAGAGCTGCGCCACCCGGGCGTGACGGCCGAGGGCCCGGTTGGCGTCGGCCAGCACGGCGTGGGACGAGGTCGAGCTGCTCAGCTCGGTGTAGGCGTCGAGCTCGCGCACGGCCTGCGGCCACTGGCCCAGGCGGTAGTAGGTGAGGCCCAGCAGCTCCCGCACGGTGGCGACGGTGGGCACCTCGATGGCCAGCGGCTGTAGCAGCATCTTGGCCTCCTGGAACAGGTCCCGCTCGAAGGATCGCACGGCGTCCGACAGCCGGGCCGAGAGGCGCGGCGTGCGATCCGGACTGGCGGCCTGGCCCAGCTCCTCGGTGACGCCGGCCGGCAGCGGCCTGGGCGGGCGGCGCCGGGGAGGCGGCGGCTGGGGCGGGGACGACTTGTCCTTGACCCAGCGCTCGGGCTCCCAGGCGTCGGGGGCGGCCAGCTCGGGCCGGTCCTCGTGGTCGGCCCCCTCCCACTTGCGCTCCCCCAGGTTCCGGGTCCCCTTGCGGGCCAGGCCGCCCCAGCCCCGGCCGCTCGCCGGCAGCTCCCGGGGGCCCGCCGCCCGACCTCGACCAGCCGGCCGGCCCGAGACTGCGTCCTGGCGGCTTCCATCTCGCCCGTCTCCCCCGGGGCGCCCGCCGGCCCGCGGCCCGCCCGTGCGACCCGAACCTCCCGCCCGAGAGGAGCCGCCCGAGCCACCCACGGATCGGCGGTCCCCGCCCTTGGAGGGGGGAGGCGACCCGGACCGCCCGGAGCCCTCGGCCCGAGACGGTCGAACCTCGGGCCGACCGGCGCCACCTCGCGGCCGTCCGCCCTCGCCGGCGCCGCCGGGGGCGGCCCTACCCGGGCGCCCGCCGTTCGCCACACCCCGATCGGACCACCGGGCCCCGCCCCGGTCGGGACCGCCAGCAGCCGCCGGTCGCGGTTCCGCACCCGGGACCCCGGACCGGCCCACCGAACGCCGCTCGCCCTGCGGGCGTGACCCACCGTCCCGGCCTCGTCCTCCGCCCTGCTGCCACGACCGCCCGCCGGCTGAAGGGGGACGGCCACTCTCGGACCGTCGGGAAGCCCGCCCGGAGGCGTCGTCCCTGCCGCTCCCCGCTCGCCGGGGTCGGTCGCTCCCGCCGCTCGGGCGCCCGCCACCGGTCTCCCCGGCTCGACCAGCTCCCGGGCCTCCACGGCCGTCCCGCTTGCCGCCGCCGGAGCGGCGGGAGCGAGCATCATCGTCGTCGGGGCGCGGGGGCATCGAAGGACAAATCCTAGCCTAGGCGCGACTGAGGCCCCCCGGCGCATGCCAGGGGGCCTCAGCCTCGAAATGATCCGGCGGCAACCTACTCTCCCAGGAGGATGCCCTCCAAGTACCATCGGCGCGTGCGGGCTTAACTTCCGTGTTCGGGAAGGGAACGGGTGTGACTCCGCAGCCATGGCCACCGGAAACCAATGCTCAATGTCAATTGAAAACAACACCTTGAGCGTTCCATAGCGAGCACGAACAGCGCTTGTGTTCCTAAGTCCTCGGCCGATTAGTACCGGTCGGCTGAACGCATTGCTGCGCTTACACCTCCGGCCTATCAACGTGGTCATCTGGCCACGGGCCTTACCAGGTTGACCCTGTGGGAATCCTCATCTTGGAACAGGCTTCGCACTTAGATGCTTTCAGCGCTTATCCCTTCCGCAGGCCGCAAAGCAGCGGTGCCACTGGCGTGACAACTGCCACACGGGAGCTGCGTCCGTCCCGGTCCTCTCGTACTAGGGACAGCCTTCCTCAAGATTCCTACGGGTGCGGTGGATAGGGACCGAACTGTCTCACGACGTTCTAAACCCAGCTCGCGTGCCGCTTTAATGGGCGAACAGCCCAACCCTTGGGACCTGCTACGGCCCCAGGATGCGACGAGCCGACATCGAGGTGCCAAACCTTGCCGTCGATATGGACTCTTGGGCAAGATTAGCCTGTTATCCCCGGGGTACCTTTTATCCGTTGAGCAACGACCCTTCCACATGGAGTCGCTGGATCACTAAGCCCTGCTTTCGCACCTGCTCGACGAGTCTGTCTCGCAGTCAAGCTCCCTTGTGCCTTTGCACTCGACGACTGATTGCCGACCAGTCTGAGGGAACCTTTGGGCGCCTCCGTTACAATTTAGGAGGCGACCGCCCCAGTCAAACTACCCGCCTGACGCTGTTCCTGACCCGGATAACGGGCCGAGGTTAGAGTCCCAGCACGAAAAGGGTGGTATTTCAAGGTTGCCTCCACCACGGCTAGCGCCGCAGCTTCCCAGGCTCCCACCTATCCTACACGGTCCGTACCAAAACCCAACATCAAGTTGTAGTAAAGGTCCACGGGGTCTTTCCGTCCTACCGCACCTAACGAGCATCTTTACTCGTACTTCAATTTCGCTGGGTCTGTGGTTGAGACAGTAGGGAAGTCGTTACGCCATTCGTGCAGGTCGGAACTTACCCGACAAGGAATTTCGCTACCTTAGGACCGTTATAGTTACGGCCGCC
>JBBSKY010000044.1:0-25781 GCA_038255915.1 Acidimicrobiales bacterium
CGGCGAGGGAGGCGACGGGGGAGGCCGGGGTGCGGGCGGCCAGGGTGCGCTGCACCTCGGCGGACTCGGCTTCGGCCCAGGGCCCACCCGGTCCGGGAGGCCGCGCCGGCGTGGGTACGGTGCCCAGCCATGACCGACCGCACCCGGCTCGAGCACGACGCGATGGGCGAGGTCGAGGTGCCGGCCGAAGTGCTGTGGCAGGCCCAGACCCAGCGGGCGATCGCCAACTTCCCCATCTCCGGCGCCCCGCTCGACGCCGGGCTGGTGCACGCCCTCGGCGCCCTCAAGGCCGCCGCGGCGCGGGCGAACGCCCAGCTGGGCCGGGTCGATCCCGAGGTGGCCGCCGCCATCGCCGCTGCCGCCGACGAGGTGGCCGACGGCCGCCACGACGCCCATTTCCCGATCGACGTCTTCCAGACGGGCTCAGGCACCTCCTCGAACATGAACGCCAACGAGGTGGTGGCCAGCCTGGCCTCGGCCACCCTGGGTCGCCGGGTGCACCCGAACGACGACGTGAACTCGGGCCAGTCCAGCAACGACGTGTTCCCGACGGCCATCCACGTGGCCGCCGCCGCCGCGGTGGTGCACGACCTGATGCCCGCCCTGGGCCACCTGGCCGCCGCGCTGCGGGCCAAGGCCGCAGAGACCGCCGAGGTGGTCAAGGCCGGCCGCACCCACCTGATGGACGCCACCCCGGTCACCCTCGGCCAGGAGCTGGGCGGGTACGCCACGGCGCTGGACAAGGGCGTCGAGCGGCTGGCCGGCTGCCTGCCCCGGGTGGCTGAGGTCCCCCTCGGCGGCACCGCCACCGGCACCGGACTCAACTGCCCGCCCGGCTTCGTCGACCTAATCCTCACCGAGCTGTCGTCGCGGCTGTCGGTCCGCTTCACCGAGGCCACCGACCACTTCGAGGCCCAGGGCGCCCGCGACGGCCTGGTCGAGCTGTCGGGCGTGCTGAAGGTCATCGCCGTGTCGCTCTACAAGATGGCCAACGACCTGCGCTGGATGGGCTCGGGCCCCCGGTGCGGGCTGGCCGAGATCCACCTGCCCGACCTTCAGCCGGGCAGCTCGATCATGCCGGGCAAGGTCAACCCGGTCCTGCCCGAGGCCGTCTGCCAGGTGGTGGCCCAGGTGATCGGCAGCGACGCCGCGGTGACGTTCGCCGGGGCCGCCGGCAACTTCGAGCTGAACGTCATGCTGCCCGTGCTGGCCCGCAACGTCCTCGAGCCGATCCGGCTCCTGGCCAACGTCAGCCGGCTCCTGGCCGACCGCTGCGTGGACGGGATCGTGGCCGACGCCGAGCGGTGCCGCACCTACGCCGAGGCCAGCTCGGCGGTGGTCACCAGCCTGGCCCCCCACGTGGGCTACGAGGTGGCTGCCGCCCTGGTGAAGGAGAGCCTGGCCACCGGCCGTACCGTGCGCCAGCTGGTGCTCGACCAGCAGCTGGTGCCCCCCGAGCGGGTCGACGAGGCGCTCGACGTGCTCCGCCTCACCAGGCCCGGGCTGGTCTAGACCGGGCTGCCGGCGAAGGGGGCGGGGTCCTTGGGCCCCGGCACCACCGGGGCGCTCCAGCGGGTGATCTCGGCCACCTTCTCGGTGACCTTGCGCCAGTCGCCCGGCTGCCACCCCTCGGCGCTCTCGATGATCGTGCCATCCATGCCCAGGAACACCACGGCCGGAAGCTCCTTCAGGCCGAAGCCCTTGACCACGCTGCGGTCGGGATCAACGAAGACCCGGAACTCAGCGGCGTGCGGTCCCAGCCACAGGCGGGCGTCGGGCGGCTCGGCGGTGACGAGCACCGCAACCCGCACGTCGGCCTGGTCGAAGGTGCGCAGGATGCGGGTGGCCGTGGGCAGCAGCCAGCTCGACTGCTCCTCGTAGGGGTCGAAGGCCACCAGCAGGAGGTGGAACGTGGTGAGCAGCGCCCGGACCTCCCGCGGCCGCCCGCCCAGCGGGGTGAGCATGAGGTCCGCCGAGGGGTCCGTGGCCACTGCGCAGCACGATACCGGGACGGCCGGTTGGCCCAGCAAATGCAGCATCGGCCTGGCCCCTTGCCCGGCCCTGGGTAGCGTCGCCGGGGTGCACCCGATCGAGCGGCTGCGCGCCGTGGCCCGGACCGGCGGCCTCGGCCTCGACGAGCTCGTCCAGGACGCGGCCATGGCGCTGGCCGGCTTCGCTGACGACCCGGCGGGCCTGGTCACCGCCTGCCGCAGCCTGGTCGACCGCCACCCCGCCGCCGGCCCCGTGTGGTCCCTCTGCGCCCGGGCCCTGGCGGCCGCCGACCCGGCCGAGGAGGCCTGGCGGGTGGTGGAGGAGGTCGAGGCCGACGTCACCCCCCGGGCCCTCTACCGGGCCGTACCCGACGGGGCCGAGGTGCTGGTGGTCGGCTGGTCCGGGAGCCTCGCAGCCGCCCTGGGCCGGCGGGGCGACTGCCGGCTGCTCGTGGCCGACCCGGCCGGCGGCTTCCCCGGCCGCCTCCGAGGTCGGTTGCAAACCGACGTCGACGAGGTCCCCGACGCCGGGATCGGGGCCGCGGCCGCCCACGCCGACCTGGTGCTCTTCGAGGCCCAGGCCATGGGAGGCGACGGGATCGTGGCCGTCGGAGGCGCCCGGGCCGCCAGCGCCGTGGCCGCGGCCACGGGCCGACCGGCCTGGGTCGTGGCCCCCGCCGGCCGGGTGCTCCCCGCCCAGCTGTGGGAGGTCCTGGCCGCACGGCTCAGCGCCAGCCCCAAGCCGTGGCTGGAGCCGGACGAGATCGTCCCGGTCGCCCTCGTCGCCGGGGTGGTGCGGACCGCCGGGCTCCTCTCCCCCGGCGACGCCATGGCCCGGCCCGATTGCCCCTTCGCCCCCGAGCTGGTCCGCCGCCTCGATGCCCCCGGCAGCCACCGCTGAGCCCAGGGTGAGCCCTCCCCCTCAGATGGTGGCGTCGGCCAGGCGGCGGAAGGTCAGGCTGAGGCCGCTGCCGACCCCGAACAGCAGCCCGAAGCCGATGGTGAGGGTGCCCCACGGCCGCTCCTGGCCCCCGATGAGCGTCCCGCCGGCGCCGCCACCGTCCTCCGCCGGACCGTCGGCGAACTCCTCGGCCCCCGGCGGCACCACCGCCTCCTCGTCGACGCCCAGCTCGGCCGGCTCACCATTCGGCAGGGTGGGGCTCGGGGTGAGCGGCACGACCTGGCCCGGGGGAATGGTGCCCCCCGGCGGCTTGACCTGCTTGCCGGGCGCCGGCTTCACCGCCGCCTTGGTGGTGGAGGTCGTGGGGGCGGGCTGGGCCGGCGACTGGTAGGCGGCTGCCGCGGCGGCCACGTCGATGACGCCGGCCCCCTGGCTGGTGCCTCCCGATCGTCGGGCCGTGGACCGCAGCAGGTCAGCGGCCTGGCCGGCGTTGGCCCCCAGGCCCCGAAGGATGGCCACGGCGCCGGCGACGTGGGCGGCGGCCTGCCCGGTGCCCGAGAGCGGGCCGTAGCCGTACGTCGGGCTGCCGACCAGAGCAGTCGGCGGCTTGACCGTGGTGGAGAGGATGCTCTGCCCCGGGGCGGCGACCCCCCGGCCCCCGACGACGCTCGAACCCGACTTGTCGGCCACGGCGAGCACGGGCAGGTCGTCGAGCGAGAGGCCGCTCTGGGCCCCGACCACCACCGAGGTCCCCGCGTCACCCAGGCTCTTCAGCGTCTGGCGCAGCAGGTCCTTGCCCTCGTACCCGGCGGGTACGTCGACCAGCACGACCGCCGGCTTGGCGGTGCGGGTCTCGTTGAGCGCACGGATCAGCTGGCTCTCATCTTCCGACGCGGCGTCGAAGGCCTTGAAGGGGAGGAGCCGGGCGTCGGGGGCTACGCCGGCGATGCCGACTCCGTTGTCGGTTGCCGCCCCCACGATGCCGGCCAGATGGGTGCCCCGCCCGGCGGTGTCCTGGCGGGGCTTGGTTCCCGTGGCGTCGAAGCCGCCGTCGACCTTGCCAGCTAGATCGGGGTGCTCGGCGACGCCGGTGCTGACGATGGCGACGCTGACCCCCGAACCCCGCCCACGGTCCCAGGCCTCGGCGGCCTTGATCTCGGCCAGGCCGGACTGGTCCTTCCGCAACGGGTCGGTGGCGGCGGCGGCCGGCCGGCCCACCATCACGCACAGGGCGACGACCAGCACCACGAACAGAGCGGATCGGCGGCGGTCCACGGGCTCATCGTAGGGGCGGGGGGTCCCGGTCCCGGTGACGCCCCCCGGCCCTCCTCCTACGGGCGGAGCCCGGCGGCCTCGGCCAGGTCCAGCACCCGCCGGGCCTCGGCGAGGTGGAGGTGCTCCACCATCCTCCCGTCCACCAGGGCCACCCCGAGACCCTCCCGGGCCATCTCCTCCGACGCGGCCACCACCCGCCGGGCCCAGTCGACCGCCGCCGCGGAGGGGGAGAACGTCCGGTTGCAGGCCTCGACCTGGGAGGGGTGGATCAGCGTCTTGCCGTCGAAGCCCAGGCGACGGGCCTGGTGGCACTCGGCCTCGAACCCGGCCGCGTCGGCCACATCGTTGAAGACCCCGTCGAGCACCACCCGACCCGCCGCCCGGCCCGCCAGGAGGCACAGCTGCAAGGCCACCAGGAGCGGCTGTCGCCCCGGGCCCGGTGCTTCCGCCTCGGTCGGGACCAGGATCTCGGACGGGCCCAGGCCGGCGTGCAGCTCGCGGGCCAGGTCGTTGGTGCCGAGGACGAGCACGGTGAGCCGCTCGCTGGCCCGGGCGATCTCCTCCGCATGCAGCACAGGCCGCCGGCCTCGACTTGACTGACCCGATGGATGCTGCCCGGGCCGAGCGACTCGCCCTGTGCGACATGCTCGAGGACGTCGGGCCCGAGGCGCCGACGGTGCTCGACGGCTGGCGGACCGCTGATCTGGCCGCCCACCTCCTGGCCCGCGACAGCCGCCCCGACGCCGTCCCCGGGATGGTCGTGGCCGCCGCCCACCCCTGGACCGAGCGGGTCGAGCGCACGATCCGCGACGGGGTGCCCTACGCCGAGGTCGTTGGCCGGCTCCGCCGCGGGCCCCCCAGGCTGAGCGTCGGTGGTCTCGGCGGCTGGCGGGGGGACCTGCACGAGTGGTTCGTCCACCACGAGGACGTGCGTCGGGCTCGCGGCCTCGGCCCCCGCCCGGACAGCGCCGAGCAGCGTCGCCTCGACGACGGCGTCTGGGCCGTCCTCCCCGTCTTCGGGCCCCTGCTGGCCCATCGGGTCCGGGCCACCGTGGTGCTCGTCAGCGAGGACGGGCGCCGTCGCCGGATCCGGCGGGGGCCGGGCACCGTCGAGGTCCACGGCCGCCCGAGTGAGCTGCTCCTGGCCCTGTTCGGCCGGGAGGGCGCCGCCGTGCAGGCCATCGGTGAACCCGACGCAGTGCTGGCGTGGCGGTCCACCCCCCTCGGCCCCTGAACGCCATCGCCCCCCGATGGGTCGAGCCCACCAGGAGGCGATGGGAAGCCGCTAGCTCTGGAGCTTGAGCTGGCCCCGGATGGCGCCGGCCGGGAACTCGGCGTTGTGGACGTTCACGTAGTAGTCGCCGGGGTTGGCGAGGATCTCGGCCACGGTCGTCAGCGGGACCCCGTTAGCATCGGTCGGGAACTTCGGTGCGTTGGAAGGCGCCGGGTTGAGCTCGCCCTCCGTGAGGCAGTCGGCGGCGTTGCCGTCGGCCGGGGCGGCCAGGTTGGCCACGATCGGGCCGTTCTCGCCGCGCGGGCCCTCGTGGATGTGGGCGCCGGTGGCGGGGGCGATCTTCTCGACGGTGAGCACGTAGCACAGGGTCGTGGGGTCGCCGTCGATGCCGAAGACGTAGGCCTGGCCCCTCCCGTTCCTGTCGCCGACGTTGCCGCGCACGGTGGGGTCGGCAGGCACCTCGTTGCGGCCCCTGAGGTGGGCCTCCTCCAGCACGTTGGTGTGACCGGCGAATGCGCCGTTCAGCGGACCGAGGAGGGCGCCGCCGGCGATCGCTGCGGTCAGGCCTACGGCCAACTTGCTCTTGGTCTTCACGGTGGAGCCTCCATGGATCGATGGGTTCGCTTCGGTTCGGAACCGCGCCGCCCCGTGGATGACCGCCCCCGCCCCCGTTCTCGCCGTTCTCGCCTCGTGCGGGATCGCCGGGCCCGCTGGCCGGCGGGGCCCGGCTAGACCGGTCGGCGGGCCAGCACGGTGACCAGCGGGGGCAGCACCACGGGTTCGTGGCCCGGGTCCACGCCTGTCATGGCCTCGAGGTAGCCGGCCACCGGGCCGGGGCCGGCGCCGGCCGGGGCCTCGGCCCAGGCGTCGACCAGGACCAGGCCAACCTCGCCCACCAGCGCCGGGAGGACGGCGCCGAGGTCCTGGTCTCGAGCGCCGTCCATCGACAGAGGCCGCCCTCCGATCCGCCCTGCTGTGGTGATGGGCTCCTGGGCCACCACCCAGCCGCCGGGCCGGACGGCGGCGCCCATGCGGCGCAGGACCCGGCGGGGCTCGGCCACGTGCATCAGCAGGAACCGGCAGAAGGCCAGGTCCACCGGCTCGGGCAGGGTCAGCTCCTCGCCGGCCTGGGAGAGGGCCAGCACCTGTGCGTGAGCGGCGGCCAGCGTGGCGATCTCGTCGCGACGGCGGGGGTCGACGTCGACGGCGTACACCCGGCCAGCTCGGCCGACGACCTGGGCGAGGGCCACGCTCACGTCGCCACCGCCGGCTCCGACGTCGACGCACGACCAACCCTCGGCCAGGCCGAGCCGCTCGAGGGCGGTGGACAGGGGCCGCCGGTAGACGTCGTCTCGGAGGTCGATCTCCACGCCGCCGACCCTATGGGCTGGGAACGTGGTCAAGACGAGCGAGGCATGCGCCCACCCGGGCCTGATCAGCGACGACGCCAGCACGCCGGGCCGAATGGTTCCCGAGTGGCTCGACTGCCGACCCGGAAGCGGCCGGCACCCGGCCCGGCTCCGTCGTGACCCGGCGTCGCCCGATGTCCCCGCTACGGTTCTCACCGTGGCCAGGCGCAGATCGGAGCGCCCGCGAGCCCTGCAGCCCGTGAGCTGGCCATCGACGGTCGGCCCCGCTGATCGGCCGCCCTGCGCCGCCACCCGCCGGGCCGGGTGAGCCGGCGACGAGGCCTTCGGGTGGTCGGTCTGGCCGCCGGCCTTGTGCTCTGCGGGCCGGCGCTGCTGGCCGCCGAGGTGGTGCTGGCCACCCGGGGCGCGACCGCCCCACCGCTGCCTGCGGGCATCGACGCCTGCGTCGGCTGTGTCGGCGGGGAGCCGCCGCTGCGCACGGTCTGGCTGGGCGACTCGACCGCGGCCGGCGTGGGGGCCGCGTCGGCTGACGGCGTGGTCGGCCGCCAGGTGGCCCGCCGCCTGGGCCGGGCGGTCGACGTACGGGTGCTGGCCATGAGCGGTGCCCGGGTCGCCGACGTCGTAGCCGACCAGCTGCCCCGGGTGCAGGCTGACGCCCAGGTGGTGTTCGTCAGCGTCGGGGCCAACGACGCCACCCACCTGACCGGTCTCGACACCTTCACCTCGAGCTACCGGGAGCTGCTGGCCGGCGTGCCGGCGAGCGCCTGTGTGGTCGTCCTCGGCGTGCCCGACCTCGGCTCGGCCCCTCGGCTGGCGCAGCCGCTGCGGGCGGTGGCCGGGTGGCGGGGCCGCGCGGTGGACCGCCGGGTCCGCCAGCTGGCCCAGGGGTCGGGGGCCACCTACGTCGACATCGCCGGTACCACCGGCTCGGCCTTCCGGCGGGACCGGTCACTGTTCAGCGCCGACGGCTACCACCCCGACGACGGCGGCTACGGCCTGTGGGCCGGGGCGGTGACCTCGGCCTTGGGCGGCCCGGCGGCGTGGGCGGCCCTGGGCCAGAGCGGCCCTGCAGAGCGGGGGGCACCGGGCCAGAGCGGCCCTGCAGAGCGGGGGGCACCGGGCCAGAGCGGCCCTGCAGAGCGGGGGGCACCGGGTGAGCCACGCCCCGACAGCGGCCGGACGTGCCCGTAGGCGGGGTGGTGGCGACGGTCGAGCTTCAGCGCACCCTGCTGGCCCAGGTCAGCCGGGACCTGCCGTGGCGGCGGACCCGCGACCCGTGGGCGGTCCTGGTGAGCGAGGCCATGCTCCAGCAGACCCAGGTGCTGCGGGTGGCGCCTCGGTGGGCCCGCTTCCTCGATCGGTTCCCCAGCCCGTCGGCCTGCGCCGAGGCCACTGCAGGGGCGGTGGTCACCGAGTGGGCCGGCCTTGGCTACAACCGCCGGGCTGTGGCCCTGCACGCCGCCGCGACGGCCTGCGTCGCCCGCCACGGCGGCGCCGTCCCCGCTGCGCTGGAGGACCTGCTGGCCCTGCCCGGCGTGGGCCCCTACACCGCCCGGGCCGTGCTGGCCTTCGCCTACGAGCGCGACGTTGGTGTGCTCGACGTGAACGCGGCCCGGGTGCTGGCCCGGGCGGTGGCCGGGCGGCGGCTGACCCTGGGTGAGGCGCAGGCGTTGGCCGACGCCAGCGTGCCCGAGGGCCAGGGGTGGGCGTGGAACCAGGCCGTGCTCGACCACGGCGCCACCGTGTGCCGGAAGGTGGCGCCGGCCTGCGACCGGTGCGTCCTGGCCGGTTCGTGCCACTGGCGGGCCGCCGGAGGCGCCGACCCGGCCGAGGGCTCGGCCGCCACCGGAACCCGCCAGTCCCGGTTCCAGGGCTCGAACCGCCAGGGGCGGGGACGGCTGGTCGCCGCCCTGGTGGACGGTCCCGTGCCCTGGGCTCGCCTGGCCGCCACCTGCGGCTGGCCCGGTGACGAGGCTCGGGCTGCGGCGGTGGCCGCCTCACTGGTGGCCGACGGCCTGGCGACCTGGGCCGCCGATGGCGCCTCGCTCCACCTCCCCTGACCCCGGGGACATCGCCCCTCTGAGGAGCCGCAGGGCAACCATCGTGGCCGCAGCGCTTTTCCGAGGAGCTGGCGGCGTCGTTCCTGCCAGAGCTGGTGACTCTGAGGACCCAGCGCGTCGCCTCTGGCCCTGAGGCTCGTCAGAGGCGACAGGTTCCGCGGCCACCGGAGCAGGGTGTGGCGCCGCTGGCTGGGCCGACGGGCAGGGCCGCGGCAGGCTGGAGGGGTGGCGGCGCTCGCAACCCGGTCCGCCGTGTCGGGCCGGGCCGTCGGCGGGCTGGCCGCCACCGCCCTCGGCGTGGGCGCCGTGGTCGTGGCCGGCCCCGATGCCCGGCCGGCGCTGGTGGCCGCCGCCCTGGTCGCGGCCCTCGCCGGCTTCGCCTTGGTGCTGCACACGCTGCGGGCCGGTGGCGGCCTGCCGGTCCGCCTGGTCCTGGCCGTCGGCGCCGCCCTCACCGCCCTGTGCGTCGTCATGCCCCCGGCCGGCTCCAAGGACGTGGCCTCCTACGCCCTCTACGGCCGGATGGTCAGCGAGTACGGGGAGAACCCCTACGCCACCGTCCCCGACGATCACCCCGAGGATCCCTGGTACCCCGACGTCTCGACCCGCTGGCGCCAGACGCCGTCGGTGTACGGCCCGGCCTTCACCGTGCTGTCAGCGGCGATCACCGGCGTGGGCGGTGGGCACCGCACCGTGGTGCGCCTGCTGTTCCAGGCCTCGGCCGGCCTGGCCCTGCTGGCCGCCGCCCTCGCCGTCGCCCGCCTCACCGGCGACGCCGCGGCCACCGCGTTCATCGCCCTGAACCCGCTGCTGCTGGCCAGCGTGGTCAACGGGGCCCACAACGACGCCCTGGTGGGAGCGGCCCTGGTCGGCGCCTGCCTGGCGGTGCGCCGCCGCTGGTGGGTGGCGACGGGTGTGCTGGTGGCCCTGGCCGCGGGCGTGAAGGTGGCGGCGGTGCTGGCCGTGCCCGCCCTGGCGGCGTGGGTCTGGCGGCGCCACGGGCGGCGGGCTGCGTCCACGGTCGCCGGCACCGCTGCGGCACTGCTCGCTGCCGGCCACCTCGCCTTCGGCCCGGTGGCGGTGCTGCGGGCCCTGGCCGAGGCGGGCCAGCAGGGCTCCCGCAGCTCGGTTTGGCGCCTGGCCTTCGACAACGGCCCCGACCGCCTCGTCGGCCTGGTCGCCATCGCCGCCAGCGTCGCCCTCGGCACGTTCCTGGTCCGCCGTCACCTCGGCGATCCCCGCCCGGAGATGGTGGTGGCCGCGGCCCTCGTCGGCTACCTGCTCCTCGGCTCCTACGTCCTGCCCTGGTACCACGCCTGGCTCCTCCTCCCCGTCGCCGTCGCCTGGCGCAGCCGTCTCGCCCTAGGAGCCACCGCCGCCTCGGCCGTCCTCCTCCTCGGCTACACCTGGCCCCCCGGCGACGACAGCCCAGTCGGGCTCGTCCTGCGTGCGGTGTCCTACTGGGCCGCGCCCGCGGCGGCGCTGGCCGTGGCGGCGGCGCTCATCACCGAAGCCCGTCCCGTGGGGCGGCGCAAGCCCGACGGCTGAGGCGCCCGTCCCCTATCTCGCCATCAGCCGATCCGTACCGTCGCCTGGTGACCGTTCACTTGCGCCTCATCCCGGCGGCCGTGGAGTACACCAAGCTCATGAGAGCGCCTCCCACGAAGGCAAGCGCCACGAAGATTCCCACCTCGAGCGACCCGCTGCTCACCAGGATGACCGTCGGTCCCGCCGCCGCCAGGACGCCCATGATGGCGGCGCAGGCAAGGGCGTGGCTGGCCATCCACCGCCGCATCGCCATCGCCGCCCTCATCGCGCAGTTGTACCCCGTACCTGTCGCGCACCCCACCCCGGCCCTCAGAAGGCGACCCGGAGGACCGTCGCCGCCGCGGGGCCCTGGTCGCCATCGTCGGCCCGGCCCTCGCTGACGACGACCGTGCCCCGGCCGGCGCTCGGGCGGGAGAAGGTGACGGTGGCCTCGAAGGGCAGGACCTCGGTGCCGCCGCCGGTGCCGAAGGAGCGGCCGAGGGGGACGGTGGCCCCGTCCCGCCGCACCTCGACGTCGACGGTGCCCTCGAAGGCCTGGGCCCGGCCCCGCACCGTGAGTGGCGACGAGATGGTGGCGCCGACAGCAGGCTGGTCGACCTGGATGCTGGGGGCGGCGCAGCCGAGCACCACCCACCCCCGGCCGTCGACGCGCCGGAGGGTGACGACGCTGGTCAGGCTGGCCCTGGGCAGGGGTCGCAGATCGACGGTGGCGTCGGCGCCGGCCACCCGGGGCGTCCCGATCTGGGGGGTGCCCATCCCGAGGAAGCGGCGGGCGAAGTCGGTGGCGGCCTGGGTGGGCGTGGAGAAGGCGGTGGGGGAGCCGGCGGGCGGCCAGACGGCCTCAGTCGGCAGCGGGGCGAGCGGCGCCGTCGTCGAGGTGGTCCGGGCCACCGTCGTGGTCGTCGCCGCAGAGGCGGGTGGCGTGGTCGAGGTCGACCCCGCCGCAGGGACCGTCGTCGCCGGGGTCGGAGGGGCGGTGGCGGCGGTGGTCGACAGCTCGGTCAGCGAGGTCGTCGAGGAGAGGTCAGGCCCGGCCACCACGTTGGGCCCGCGGTCGTCCGCCCGGGCCACCACTGAAAGGGCGCCGACGGCCACCAGGATCGCCAGGGCACCGCTGCCCAGCCGGGCCCGGCGCCTGCGGCGGGCGGCGGCCAGCCGGCGTCCGAGGCCGGGTTCGTCGGCCCGCCCGATGTCGACGGCCGAGGCCCGGACCCCGAAGGCCTCCCGCAGCTCCCGCTCGATCCCGCTCACCGCTCCTCCCCGAGCGTGCGGGCGACGGCGGCGAGGCCGCGCGACGCGTGCACCTTGACGCTGCCGGCGCTGATGCCGAGCGTGGCGGCGATGTCGGCCTCGGTCAGGTCGAGCCAGTACCGCAGCACCACCACCTCCTGCTGGCGACGAGGCAGCCGCCGGACCGCGGCCAGCACCGCAGCCCGCCGGTCGTCGAGCACGGCCTCGTCCTCGGGGGTGGCCGGAGCGGGGGGTGCCGACCACCCGAGCCGGTTGACCACCCGCCGGTGGCGCAGCCGGGAGCGGGCCGCGTTCAGCACGGCGCTGCGCAGGTAGGCGGGCACCTTCTCCGGGTCGACGGCGCCGCGGTGGAGGTGGAGGGCGACGAAGGCGTCCTGCACCACCTCCTCCCGGGCCCCGGGCTCGTCGAGGAGCAGGCCGGCGAGGCGGACGAGGTCGGCCCGGTGGGCGCGGTACAGCTGCTCGACGTCCTCCCACCCCTGCACCCCGAGCGCCACGACAGCCACCACGGTCCACTGACGTCCACGTCGACCTGAAGGTTGACGCGCCCGACGCGATCTGCGGCGGAGCCGACGACCAGTGAACACCCGGGCGGCACGAGGGTTCCGGCGTCCGACTCGGCGCTGGGCCCGACGTGTAGGTTCCGTCCGGTGCCCGGCTTCGACGCTGCGACCTTTCGCACGGTCCTCGGCCACTTCTGCTCGGGGATCACCGTCGTCACCGCCTTCCACGACGGCGAGCCGGTGGGCCTCACCTGTCAGTCGTTCACGTCGGTCTCGCTCGACCCGCCGCTGGTGCTGTTCGTGCCGGCCCGGGCGTCCCTGTCCTGGCCCCGCATCCGGGCCGCCGGACACTTCTGCGCGAACGTGCTCGACCAAGACCAGGAGGAGCTGAGCCGGCGCTTCGCCATCAAGGGAGCCGAAAAGTTCGCCGGCGTGGGGTACCGGCCCGGTCCGAGCGGGGCCCCCGTCCTCGACGGCTGCCTGGCCACGATCGACTGCGAGATCGAGGCCGTCCACGAGGCCGGCGACCACGACATCGTGATCGGCAGGGTCCTCGACCTGGCGGTGGGGGGCGGCGGCGGCCCCCTGCTGTACTTCCGGGGCGGCTACGGCCGGTTCGCGGTCTGAGGCGCGTGCCGATCACGCCGGCCACGGCCGAGCCCACCCCCATCCCCGGGCTGCACGTCCTGCGCACCAAGGTGGCCGAGGACGACCGGGGTGCGGTCCGCGAGATCTTCCGGCCAAGCGCTCAAGCCGAGCTGGGCCTCCCGCGGCTGTCGGTCCAGCAGGTCAACCTCACCTTCAGCCGGGCCGGCGCCGTGCGCGGCATCCACGCCGAGGACATGCACAAGCTGGTGGGGGTCGCCTCGGGCGAGGCCTTCGGGGTGTGGGTCGACCTGCGGCCCGGCCCCGGCTTCGGACGGCTGGTGACCCTGCCGCTGGTGCAGGGGGTCCAGGTGCTGGTGCCACCGGGGGTCGGCAACGGCCTCCAGGCCCTGACCGCCTGCGAGTACCTGTACTGCTTCGACCAGGAGTGGCAGCCCGGGATGGCCGGCGCCTGCGTGCACCCGCTCGACCCCGACCTGGCCATCGCCTGGCCGCAGCCGGTGGACCCCACCGACCCGGCGCAGCTGTCGACCAAGGACGCGGCCCAGCCCTCCCTGGCCCAGCTGCGGGCCGGCTGGCCGCCCTGATCCGACGCGGCCGTCCCGTCCGATGAGGTCGATCAGGGGGCCTCGACCTGCTCGTCAGAGGGCTCATCGGCCTGCGCGACAGCTTCGTCGACCGCTCGCTCCCTGACGGCCACCGCCCCGTCGAGGTCCACAGCGGCCTGGGCCAGGTGGGCGGCCCGCTCCTCGGTCCGAGCCACGACGTCGGCGGCCTCGACCTCCGCACTGGTTCGGGCCGCCTCGGCGCCCTCCCGCACCTTGCGGCCGGTCTCGTCCAACTCGACGGACCGGGCCCGGGCGCCGGCCAGCAGCTCGGCGGCCTCCAGCTCGGCGGCGGCGATGGTCTCTGCCGCGTCCTGGCGCGCCCGGTCGGCCTCGGCCCGGAGCGCCGACGCCTGTTCCCGGGCGTGGTCGAGCAGCTCGTCGGCCTCCTGCACCGCCGCGCCCTCCAGCTCCTCACTTGCCGTCGTCGCCGCGGCCAAGACCTCCTCGGCCCGCCGCTCGCCCTCCTGGCGCAGCTCCTCAGCCCGCCGATGGGCCCCTTCGAGCGTGGCCCGAGCCTCCGAGGCGGCCGAGGCCCGCAGCTCGTCGGCGCGGTGGAGGCCTTGGGCGAGCGCCGCCTCGGCCTGGGCGACGGCCTCGGCCCTGGTCCGCTTCGCCTCGTCGTCGGCCGCGCTGATGAGGCCGTCGGCGGCGGCCGCCGCCTCGACCCGCTGCTGCTCGACCTCGTCGAGCGCCGTCGAACGAAGCTGGGCCGCCTCCTCAGCCGCTGCGGTGCGGGCCTCGTCGAGGTCCCGCAGGGCCGCAGCCACCAGCTCCGCTGCCTCCCGCAGCTCCTCGCGAGCCTTCTCGGCCAGCCGGTGGGCCTCCGCCTGGGCCGCAGCGATGATGGCGTCGGCTTCGCCCGCTGCGGTCTCCCGCTGCTCGTCGGCCTCCACGGCGGCGAGCGCCCGCAGCTCGGCTACCTGGCGCTCGGTGGTGGCGACCAGCTCGGTCGACCGGCGATGTCCGCGCTCGGCATCCTCCCTCAGGGCGGCAGCTCGCTGCGTGGCCCTCTCCGAGATCTGGAAGGCGCTCCGGGTGGCTTCCTTGAGCAGCGTGGCGACCTGTTCGGCGACGTCGACCAGGACATCAGGATCAGGCAGCGCATCGTCGCCCTCACCGGCCCCGGACGGCGCCTCGATCACCTCGTGGTCGCTCTGGTCCGATCCCATCGACATGTCGGTGGCTGCACTCCGTCCTGGCGCCCGGCGTCCGCTTCACCCTTCCCCACGTCTGTGGTCCTGAACCGGTCGCGGTCCGAGCGCGGCGCCCTGGGGCCTTTGCCCAAAGGTGGGTGGTCGGCGACGTGAAGTTCCTCAGGTCAACCCTGCCGCGGACCGAGAGGTCGGGGGCAGCGGTCCTCCCCTCGTCGAAAGCAGGAAACCGATGACCAGCAGGGCGACGGGCACGGAGACGAGGCCCCTGCGACGAGCGCTCGTGAGCCTGCTCGCGGCGATGGCCGGCATCACGTTCTCAAGCGCGTCCGGGATCGGGGCGAACTCCGCCGAGGCCGCCGGCATCGGGGGCCCCGCCGGCATGGTGGCCGACCTCACCTGGTACGTCTCCCGCACCGAGATGGACCGCTCGATCGCCCTCATGCGCAACGCCGGGGTGAAGTGGGTGCGGGCCAACATGAACTGGGCGTCGGTTGAGCCCACGGCGAAGGGGAGCCTCGACCAGTGGTGGCTGACCGAGATCGACTACGCCGTGCGGTCGGCGCAGGCCGCCGGGATCCAGGTGCTGATGCCGATCGCCGACGGCGTGCCGTACTGGGCCTCAGCCGACCCCAACAAGTACCGGGACAGCACAGGCGACCAGTGGAACCGGTACTGGAAGCCGACGTCGTTCCAGGACTACGCCGACTTCACCCGGACGGTGGTCAGCCGGTACCAGGCGCTGGGCGTGCACACCTACGAGGTGTGGAACGAGCCCAACTACGTGCGCTTCTGGCCCTCGGGGCCGAGCGCCACCGACTACGCGGCAATGCTGAAGGCGGCAGCACCGGCCATCAGGCAGGCTGATCCGGCGGCGAGGATCGTGATGGGAGGGCTCTCGCTGAGCGATGCCACCTTCCTCCAGCAGCTCTACGACGCCGGCGCCGGCCCCTCGTTCGACATCGCCGCCGTCCACCCCTACACCGGATCCGTCGACCCGACGGCGTGCTGGTACCAGACGGGCACCACCCGTTACGCCAAGGATGCGTTCTGCGGCATCGAGGAGGTGCGCAGGACCATGTTGGCCAACGGCGACAGCAGTGAGATCTGGCTCACCGAGTTCGGGTGGTCGACGGCATCGGTGGCGAACGGGGTCAACGAGGCGACGCAGGCCGCCTACCTCACCAGGGCGTTCGAGCGCATCGCCACCTACCCCTACGTCACCAACGCCTTCTGGTACAGCCTGCGCAACAACTACTGGCAGGACAACGACCCGACCGACCTCGAGGCCAACTACGGGCTGGTGCGGGTCGACTTCACCGAGAAGCCGGCGTACGCGGCCTTCCGGGCCCAGGCTGCCGCCCTGCCGACCGACGTTCAGGCTCCCCTGCTGTCCGCCATCGCCATCAGCAACCTGCGACGGACGTCGGCGACGGTCACGTGGACCACCGACGAGGGCTCGTCCTCCACGGTCACCTACGCACGCGCTGGGGCACCGGCGGCGAGCTTGTCGGTCCCTGGCCTGGTGACCGCCCACCAGGTGCTCCTCTCCGGCTTGCTGCGCCGCACCACCTACACCTACTCGGTCGAGAGCACCGATGCTGCCGGAAACCAGGCCGTGAGCGCCGCCCGCACCTTCACCACGAAGTGAGGGGCCGGCCGGTCCGCTCCGGGAACCGTGGGTGAGGGGGAGCCCAAGGGGGCAGTATCCAAGGCAATGGACGAGGTCCTCGACGAGGCGGGAGACCTGCAGGCCGTTCCCGCCGAGGCCGAGGCGGTTGCCGGGACCTCGAACATCGTCGCCCAGATCCGCTCCGAGGGTCTACGAGAGGTCGATCGGATCGGGGCACAGGCGGTCCGCGATGCCGAGGCGCTCCACGACGACGTCGGGCGCCAGATCGACCAGCTGCGGGCCGCAGCCGCCCGTCACGCCGAGCTCATCAGGTCGAGCGCGAGCTGTGAGGCCGACCAGGTGCAGGCCGAGGCGGCGGCCCGGGCCGAGGAGCATCTCGCGGCGGCGCAGGCCGACGCCGAACGGCAGCGCACCCAGGCCGACCGGGACGCTGCCGATGTGGTCGATGCGGCCGTCAGGGTGGCCGCCGAGCTCCCGCGACGGGCGGCCGAGGAGGCGGGCGCCCTGCACCGGGCCGCCGCCGCCGCCGCCGTGCGGATCCGAGCCGACGCCCAGGAGGAGGCGGCCCGCCTCGTGGCCACGGCTGCCCAGGACCTCGAGTCGGCCCGGGAGGCCACGAGCACGGCCGAAGCGACGGGCCCGGTCATCCGCGCCGAGGCCGACCGGGATGCCCGTGCTCTGATCGGGCGGTCCGAGGAGGCGCTGGCCGGCGCCCGGGCCACGGCGGTGCAGAGCGACCTCGAAGCGGCGGTGATCCTGGGTCAGGCCCTGCGGGAGGCTGCGAGCGCCCTCGACTCTGCTCGCGGGGACCTCGAGGCCGCGGGGTCGCTGCTCGTCGCCCCCCCGGGCGTGCCCTCCGAGGCCCCGCCCGGCGCCGACGAGGGGGTGGGGCTGGCGGAGGCGCCGCGCCCGACCGTCGACGAGCATGTGGCGGTCGAGGTGGCGGAGGGTCCGCCGGAGGCCGCCGCCCCTGCCGGCCCGTTCCTGGTGCCGGTTCTGGGCCTGGGGCGGGAGCTGGTCCTCCGCCTGCTCGTCTGGGGCGGTCTCCTCGCTGGCGCCTTCTTCTGGGTGTGGTGGCTCGGAACGGGGCACGGCTCGTGGAGCCCGGCGAGCGTGCTGGTGGGCCTACTCCTGGCGTGGGTCTTCGCCCTGCCGATGTACTTCCTGTTCTTCGCGTGCCGGATGACCCGTCCGAACCCGATGGTGCCCCTGCCCGACCTTCGGGTCGCCATGGTCGTAACCAAGGCGCCTTCGGAGCCCTGGTCGGTTGTCCGCCGCACGATCGAGGCAATGCTGGATCAGGACATCCCGCTGCCCTACGACGTGTGGCTGGCCGACGAGCGGCCTGCCGAGGAGACCGAGCGGTGGTGTGCCGACCACGGGGTGCACCTCTCCAGCCGGTTCGGGGTGGCCGGGTATCAGAACCAGAGCTGGCCTCGGAGGAAGCGTTGCAAGGAGGGGAACCTGGCCTTCTTCTACGACCGCTACGGCTACGAGCGCTACGACGTCGTCGCCCACCTCGATGCCGACCACGTGCCCGCCCCCGACTACCTCGAGGAGGTGGTGCGGCCCTTCGCCGATCCCGCCGTCGGGTATGTGTGCGCACCGAGCGTGTGCGACGCGAACGCCGACCAGGGTTGGACGGTTCGAGGGCGCCTGTACCGGGAGGCCACCCTGCACGGCCCCGTCCAGGCCGGCTCCAACAACGGCTACGCCCCGGTCTGCATCGGCTCGCACTACGCCGTGCGGACCACGGCGCTGCGAGAGGTCGGCGGGATCGGCCCCGAGCTGGCCGAGGACTACACGACGACGCTCTGGCTGCAGTCAGCGGGCTGGGTCGGTGTGTTCAACATCGGGGCACGAGCCCACGGCGACGGACCGGAGTCGCTCGACGAGATGCTCCTCCAGGAGGTGCAGTGGGCCCGCAGCCTCGGCACGATCCTCGTCCGGTGGGCACCGGGTCGGATGGGCCGGGTGCCCTTGCGTGCCCGGGTCCGACTCGCCTTCGCTCTGGCGTTCTACCTCTTTCAGGGGTGCACCATGGCCGTGGCCACCATCCTGCCCCTGGTCGGCGTGGCGCTGCGCACCTCCTGGGGCGAGACCAGCATCGTCGGCTTCTACATCCATCTGTGGCCCTACACGCTGGTGCTCTTCCTCATCGTCGCCTACCTCCGCCGGCGCCGCCTGCTGCGCCCGATGGACGCCAAGCTCTGGTCGTGGGAGCTGGTCCTGTTCCAGCTGGTGCGCTGGCCGTGGACATTCGGCGGGTTCCTGCAGGGCATGTGGGCCGGTGCCCGCTCCGAGGTGGTCGACTTCAAGGTGACCCAGAAGGCGACTCCAGGGATCAAGGCCCTGCGGGTCCGGTCGCTGGTCCCCACCCTGGCCCTGGGCGTGCTCCCGGCGGCGGCGTTCGTGCTGGTCCGCGACCCGGGCGAGGCTCTCGGGCTGCAGATCGTGGCGATCTTCCAGGGAGCCACCTACCTGGGCTGTGCGGTGGTGGTCGTCGCCCTCCACCTCGCCGCCAACCGTCGGCGCAGGCAGGAGTCAATGACCTCGTGGCACACGTGGACGAGCGGCGGTGCCGCGGTGGCGGTCACCGCCTCGGTCGTCGCAGCCACGGGACTCGCCGTGGCTTGGAGGCTGCAGGCCTACGGGCTGACCCCCTAGACCTGCAGCAGCCGCCTAGGCCAGGCCGTCAGCGGGCGGGGCGAAGATGGCGACGGAGTGGCGTTGTCCCAGACCTCTGAGCAGCAGGCCGAGAGCGAGGAGCATGAGAGCGGCGACGAGCAGCAGCATCGTGGTGCCGGCCCCGGTGACGGCCAGCTGGTCAGCGGCCTGGGTCACGACCCGACCGGGCCCCCCTTGCACGCTGGCGAGGCTGGCGCCGCTGACGCGGCCTGCCCCAACCCCAAGCCCCGTTCCGAGGACTGCCCCACCCACGGTTGCCTGCACGGTCATCGTGTTCCTCCGTCTCCTGTGGGTTGACCCCCGTTCCTATTCACGGAGAGAGGTGGGAGCATAGACCCCCTCGGCCGACAACCTGCACCAAAAGGTCGAAGTTTTTCGGGCGGTTAAACGAGCCGCACCGCACGTGAAGTGCCTTCTTGGGCTATTCGTCCGATATTGGAGGTCAAATGTCGCCCTTGAAGGTGTTGCAGGCGTTGGGGGCGCCGTCCTCCAGCCCCTGGCGCAGCCAGCGGACCCGCTGGTCGGCCGTGCCGTGGGTGAACGACTCTGGGTTCACCTTCCGGCCCGCCGCCTTCTGCAGGCGGTCGTCGCCGATCTGGCCGGCGGCTCGGATGGCCTCCTCGGGGTCGTCCGGGGCAAGACGGATGGTCCTCGCCCGCTGGGCGGTGTTAGCCCACACCCCGGCGTAGCAGTCGGCCTGCAGCTCGGTGCGCACGGACAGCTCGTTCTCCCGGCTCGGCTTCTTGCCCACGGCGGCGGCCACCTGCTGGTTGGTGCCGAGCACGTTCTGGACGTGGTGGGCGACCTCGTGGGCGACGACGTAGGCCTGGGCGAAGTCACCAGGGGCCCCCAGGTCCCGGCGCAGCTGCTCGAAGAAGGTGAGGTCGAGGTACACCCGCTGGTCGGCGGGGCAGTAGAACGGCCCGGCGGCCGAGCTGCCCACCCCGCACCCGGTTGAGGTCTGGCCGGTGTAGAGGACGAGGGTGGCGGGCTGGTAGCGCTGGCCGGCAGCGGCGAAGATGCTCTTCCAGGTCTCCTGGACATCTTCGAAGGTGCAGGTGGCGAACACGTCGATGCGGCCCTGGGGCCCGGTGCCGGCCTGGCAGCTCTGGCCGGCGAGGTCGCTCGACACCGGCGGGGCGGCCGCCCCGAACCCGGAGTCCGACACCCCGAACCCGGTGCCCCCGCCGCCGAGCGGGTTCCCGCCGAGCAGCAGGGCGATCACGATCCCGATCAGGCCGACGACACCGCCACCGCCGGCGATCAGGCCGCCGCCCGGGAACCCGCCTCCGCCGCCGCCCCTGACGTCGCTCAGGTTCCCACCGCCGACCGTTGCGTCATCGTCGAACTCCATGCCCCCTTGCTACCCCGGGCTCCGGTCCGCCTCTCAGCAACCGGCGACGTGTAGGCCGGCACGGGGCACACCGACCTCTACGGTCTGGTCGCCGCCCCTGCCACCGAGGAGACATCTGATGGCCTCATCACCCGCAGCGCAGTTCGACGAGCAGGACCAGTGGGACTTCTCGGACCTCTCGGCCCTGTTCATCAACTGCACCCTGAAGCGTTCGCCCGAGGTGTCGAACACCCAGGGGCTCGCCGAGATCGCCATCGGGGTGATGCGCCGCCAGGGCGTGGCCGTCGAGACGGTGCGGGCCGTCGACCACGACATCCCCGTCGGGGTCTACACCGACATGACCGGGCACGGGTGGCCGTCCGACGACTGGCCCGCCATCCACCGCAAGGTCATGGCCAGCGACATCCTCGTGCTCTGCACGTCCATCTGGCTGGGCGAGAAGTCCTCCATCTGCACCAAGGTGGTCGAGCGCCTCTACGGCGGCTCGTCCGACCTGAACGAGGCGGGCCAGTACGCCTACTACGGCCGGGTCGGGGGCTGCCTGGTGACGGGCAACGAGGACGGGGTGAAGCACTGCGCCATGAACGTGCTCTATTCGCTCCAGCACCTCGGCTACACCATCCCGCCCCAGGCCGACGCCGGCTGGATCGGCGAGGCCGGCCCCGGCCCCTCCTACCTCGACCCGGGCTCGGGTGGCCCGGAAAACGACTTCACCAACCGCAACACCACCTTCATGGCCTGGAACCTGCTGCACGGGGCCCGCATGCTGAAGGACCGGGGCGGCATCCCGGCTCACGGCAACCAGCGCGCGAGGTGGGTCGCCGGCTGCGCCTCCTCCGCGGTCAACCCCGAGCACCGCTGATGCGGGGGTGGGTCAGACCGAGCAGGTGCCGGCGAAGAGCGAGGTGACGGCGTCGGTGGGGTCCGGCCCCGCGAGGGTGCCGCCGAGGCTGGTGCCCTTGACGAGGAAGACCGGCGCCTCGCCGGGCTCGGCGGCTTGGCGGAGCGTGAGGGAGGGGCCGTAGGCCGTGCGCAGTGCGGCCAGGGTGGTGCCGACGGTGGCCCCTGCGGGGGTCGACAGCGAGGTGCTGGTGCTGCGCCAGCCGGAGACCTTCCCCCCTGTCATCCCCAGGCGGAAGCCCGCCCACGCCGTCTCTTCTTCGGTGCCGATGCAGGCCGAGTCGGTGGCCGGGTCGGCGAGCGGGCGGCCGAGGGTGGCGGTGACGGCTGCGACCGCCTCCTTCGACGACGCCCCGACCCGGGTGACGCCCAGGTCGTCGCCGCCGAGCCGCATCTGGGCCGGCTTCGGCGGCGTCGTCGACGGGGCCGGAGGAGCGGGGACGGCGGTCGAGGATCCCACGGGGGCCGTGGTGGACGGCACCGGCGCGGTCGAGGCCACGGTGGTGACGGGCCCGTTCCCGATCGTCGTCGATCCTCCGACCGCCCCGTTCCCAGCGGGCTGGCGGTCCCGGGACCGCTCCAGCACCAGGAACCCGATGAGCAGGCTGAGGGCGAGGCCGACGACGAGAAAGAGGGCGCGTCGACGCCGGCCCGGCCCGCCGCCGGCCTCGGGGGGCCGGCCTCTGGCGCCCATCTAGGCCGCCCCGACGCCGAGGGCGTCGAGGACGAAGGCGTACACCAGGGCCTCGTCCCGCCAGGCGTCGTAGCGGCCCGAGGGGCCCCCGTGCCCGGCGCCCATCTCGGTCTTGAGGTACACGGGCCGGCCGCTGGTGGTGTGCTCGCGCAGGCGCTGCACCCACTTGGCCGGCTCCCAGTAGGAGACCCGGGGGTCGTTCAGCCCGGCCGTGGCCAGGACCGTCGGGTAGGTGGCGTCGTGCACGTTGTCGTAGGGCGAGTACGACCGCATGTAGGCGTAGACCGCGGCATCGTCCAGCGGGTTGCCCCACTCCTCCCACTCGGTGATGGTGAGGGGCAGGGTGGGGTCGAGGATCGTGGAGAGGCAGTCGACGAAGGGGACCTCGGCCACCGCCGCCCGGCACAGGTCGGGTCGCAGGTTCAACACCGCCCCGATCAGCAGCCCGCCGGCCGAGGCCCCCCGGATGGCCAGGCGGTCCGGGGTGGTGTAGCCGGAGGCGACGAGGTGGTCGGCGCAGGCGACGAAGTCGGTGAAGGTGTTGGTCTTGTGCAGCAGCTTGCCGTCGTCGTACCAGGGCCGGCCCAGCTCGCCGCCGCCCCGGATGTGGGCGATGGCGTAGACCACGCCCCGCTCGAGCAGCGACAGCCGCAGCGACGAGAAGCCCGGATCGATGCTTGCCTCATAGGAGCCGTAGCCGTACAGCAGGCACGGGTTCGACCCGTCGAGGGTGAGGCCCCGCCGGTGCACGTAGGTGATCGGCACCTGCGTCCCGTCGCCGGCCGTGGCCCACAGCCGGCCGCACTCGTAGCGTGCCGGGTCGTAGCCGCCCAGGACCGGCTGCTGCTTGAGGAGCCGCCTCTCGCCGGTGGCCACGTCCTCCTCGTAGACGGTGACCGGGGTCACCGGCGAGGTGTAGGAGAAGCGGAGGACCCCGGTGTCGAACTCCGGGTTGGACGACCCGCCCACGGCGTACACCGGCTCGGGCAGCTCCAGGAGGCGGTCGGCGGCGGTGGCCCGGTCGATGATGCGGGCCCGGAGCAGCGCCTCGGCCCGCTCGTAGACCACCAGGTGGCCGGCGAACGCCTCGACGCCCTCCAGCTTCACGCCCGGCTGGTGGGGGCGCACCACGGTCCAACGGTCCCGGCCCTGGGCATCGATCGGCGCTTCGGCTAAGGCGAAGTCGACGGCGCCGTCGGCGTTGGTGGTGATCAGGAAGCGGTCGCCAGCATCCTCGACCGAGTACTCCAGCCCCTCCTCGCGAGGGTGGATGCAGCGCAGCGGCCCGAACGGTTCGGTGGTGGGCAGGAACCAGCATTCGCTTGTCACCTTCGACGATGACTCGACGAAGACCACCCGCTCGCTGCGGGCCCGGTCGACGCTCACGAAGTAGCGCTCGTCGGGCTCGGTGAAGATGCAGACGTCGGTCGCCGGGTCGCTCCCGACGACGTGGCGCCACACCTGGAACGGGCGCATGGCCGCGTCGCACAGCGTGTAGAGGAAGGTGTCGTCGTCCAGCCAGGCCGTGCCGTAGTAGGTCCCCTCGATGGCCTCCGCCAGGTTCTCGCCGGTGGCCAGGTCGCGCACCCCGAGGGTGTGCAGCTCGTCACCGTCGAAGTCGGTGCTGAACAGCAGCCGCCCGGCTGACGGGCTGACGTCGAGGGCCCCGATGGAGAAGTAGGGGCTCTCACCGGCCTCGGCGTTGCCGTCGAACAGCACCTCCCACGGCCCGTCGGGGTCGACCGTGGACCGGGACCAGATGGGGTATTGGCAACCCTCCTCGGTGCGGGTGGTGTACCACCAGCCGTGCTTGCGGTAGGGGACCGACAGGTCGGTCTCGAGCACGCGGGCCTTGATCTCGTCGAACAGCTCGGCCTGGAGCACCTCGGTGGCGGCCAGGCCCTCGGCCACGTAGGCGTTCTCGGCCTCCAGATGGGCCAGCACCTCCGGGTCGGCCTTGGCGTCGTCACGCAGCCACGCCCACTCGTCCACCCGCTCTTCGCCGTGGAACCTGAGGGTCGTGGGCCGCTTGGGGGCGGCGGGCGGGTTGGGCACCGGACCAGCGTAGGTACGCCCGACCGCGCAGGTCCCTCGTGGTCCGGCCGATGGGGTATGTGTGCGAACCACAACAACGCGGATGCACGCCCTCCAGGCCGAGCTCACGGTCGAGCGGGAGCGGGCCCGGCGCCTGGAGGCCCAGCTTCGCAACCTGGCCGACCACGACCCGGTCACAGACCTGCTCAACCGTCGCAGCGTCGTCCACGAGATCGACCACCATCTGGCCGGGTGCGCCCGCTACGGCGCCGAAGGGGCCGTGCTGCTGGTGGGCCTCGACGGCCTGGCCGCCATCACCCTCACGCACGGCCAGGAGGAGTCCGACCGGGTCCTGGCGGCCCTGGCCGACGTCGTCGCCGAGCGGCTGCGGGACATCGACGTGGTGGGCCGGTGGGACTCCGACGAGCTGGCGGTGCTCCTCCCGCGGGCAGCCGAGGCCGAGATCGCCGTGGTCGCTGGCGGCCTGGTCCGCCTGATCGGCGAGGCCGGCACCCGGCGGGCCATGGGCAGAGCCGTCGCCGCCTCAATCGGGGTCGCCCCGGTGACGCCCGGGCTGGTCGAGGCCAGCCAGCTGGTGGGCCGGGCCAGGGAGGCCATGGGCCGGGTGCGGGCCCAAGGAGGTCACAGCTGGTCGGTGGAGCCCTAGGCCGCGCCTGCGGGCTGAACCCGACCCGGGGATGGGTTGCGGACCGAGGGTTGTTACTATGGCCGTAGTGCAAATCCCTCTGGAGGAGCCCACATGACCTCAGTCACCGATCTCGACCTCGGCAAGTACGCACTCGGGTGGAGTGATGCCGAGGACTACGTCTTCAAGCCCAAGCGGGGGCTCGACGTCGACATGGTGCAGGACATGTCGTGGATGAAGGGCGAGCCCGACTGGATGCGGGAGTTCCGGCTCCGCTCCCTCAAGAGCTTCGAGAAGCGCCCGATGCCGTCGTGGGGCGGCGACATGTCGCAGATCTTCTTCGACGACATCTACTACTACATCAAGCCCACGGCGGGTCAGGTCGACACCTGGGACGCCCTGCCCGACTCGGTGAAGAACACCTACGAGAAGCTGGGCATCCCCGAGGCCGAGCGCAAGTACCTGGCCGGCGTGACCGCCCAGTACGAGTCCGAGGTCGTCTACCACCGCAACCGCGAGGACCTCGAGCAGCTCGGCGTGCTGTTCATGGACATGGACACCGCCCTGCGCGAGCACCCCGAGATCGTGAAGAAGTACTTCGGGAAGATCATCCCGCCGAACGACAACAAGTTCTCGGCCCTCAACTCGGCCGTCTGGTCGGGCGGCAGCTTCATCTACATCCCGCCGGGCGTGAAGGTCGACCAGCCCCTCCAGGCCTACTTCCGGATCAACGCCGAGAACATGGGCCAGTTCGAGCGGACGCTGATCATCGCCGACGAGGGCAGTGAGGTGCACTACATCGAGGGCTGCTCGGCCCCGGTGTACACCTCCGACTCGCTCCACTCGGCGGTCGTTGAGATCGTGGTGGGCAAGCAGGCCCGGGTCACCTACACCACCATCCAGAACTGGTCGAACAACGTCTTCAACCTGGTCACCAAGCGGGCCCGGGTCGAGGCCGAGGGCCACATGGCCTGGATCGACGGCAACATCGGCAGCCGCCTCACCATGAAGTACCCGGGCGTGGTCATGGTCGGCCCGAAGGCCTCGGGCGAGGTGCTCTCGGTGGCCTACGCCGGCGCCGGCCAGCACCAGGACACCGGCGCCAAGATGGTCCACGCCGCCCCCGAGACCACCAGCACCATCATCTCCAAGTCGATCTCCAAGGATGGCGGCCGCAGCTCCTACCGCGGCCTGGTCCACGTCGACCCGGGCGCCACCGGCTCCAAGTCGTTCGTCCGCTGCGACGCCCTCATCCTCGACGAGGAGAGCCGCAGCGACACCTACCCCTACATCGAGGTGGGCGAGCAGGACGCCGAGATCGGCCACGAGGCCAC